>NZ_JALKFU020000292.1 GCF_023242965.2 Frankia sp. AgKG'84/4 | reverse complement strand
GCCTTGGCCGGGACGGCGAGCCGGCGGCGGAGGACAGCGCCGTGGCGCTGCTGTTCGCTCGGCTGCCCGGCGCGGCGGTGGCCGGTGTGAGCCTGCTCGACGTGACCGTCGACGGGGCGCAGGGCCTGCGGGAGGTGCGGGCCCAGGGCCGCCTCGCGTTGGAGAACCTGGGCGGCCTGTCCGCCGAGGTCATCGACTCCGTCGTGCTGGTCCTGTCCGAGCTGACCAGCAACGCCGTGCGGCACGGCCGGCCACGGTGCTCGGTGCGCCTGCGCCGCTTCGGTGACCGGGCGGTCATCGAGGTCGCCGACGGCGGCGGCCGACTGCCGCGGCGCCGGCAGGCCGCGCCGGAGGACGAGGCCGGGCGCGGGCTCGATCTGGTGTCGCGGATCGCGGTGCGCCACGGCGTCAGGATGATCGTCGAGGGCAAGGTCGTCTGGGCGGAGATCGATCTCGCGGCCGGGCCCGACGGCCCAGGAGGGCCATGAGACGCGTGGCTGCCCGGCGGGTGCCGGGCCCGGCGGCCCCGGTGGGACGGGTTCGCGGACGGTCCCGGCGAGTGTGGCGGTGTCGGGATCGTCCTGGCGGCATAGGCGGCATGGCGTTCGCGTAACGTGAGCCTCATGCCGGACGCGGTGCTGCGCCTCGACAAGGTCAATGTCGTGCGAGACGGGTCATTCCTGTTGCGGGACGTGACGTGGGAGATCTCGCCTGGGCAGCGTTGGGTCGTTCTCGGCCCCAACGGCGCCGGTAAGACGACTCTGCTGCAGGTCGCCTCCGGTCGGCTGTTCCCCACCGGCGGCGGCGTCGATCTGTTCGGCCACCGCCTCGGCACGGTGAACATCCTCGACCTGCGTTACCGGGTCGGTGTGGTCAGCCCCGCGCTCGTCGAGTCGCCGCCGCCGGAGGAACGCGTCCTCGACGCGGTCGTCACCGCGGGATGGTCGGTGCTTGGCCGCGGCGATGAGCAGTACGACGACGTCGATCTCGCCCGCGCGGCGGGCCTGCTGGCGCAGTTCGGCTGCCGCGAGCTCAGCGACCGGCGGTTCGGGACCCTGTCCGAAGGCGAGCGTAAGCGGGTGCTGATCGCCCGCTCGTTGATGACCGACCCCGAACTGCTGCTGCTGGACGAGCCCGCCTCGGGGCTCGACCTCGGCGCCCGCGAGGCGCTGTTGCGCCGTCTGACCCGGTTCGCGGCCGATCCGCTGGCCCCCGTCACCGTTCTGGTCAGCCACCACGTCGAGGAGATCCCGGTCGGGATGACGCACGCCCTGCTGGTCCGCCGCGGGCAGGTACGCGCGGCCGGCCCGGTGGCCGAGGTGCTCACCGCCGCGCGGCTGTCCGACTGCTTCGGGATCCCACTCGAGATCAGCGTTGCGGGGGGCCGTTACAGCGCCCGCCTCGCCGCCGGACCGCCGCCGCGGCGACCGGCTTCCGTCGGGGTCTGACCCGTCAGGGCCTGACCTGGGCAGCGTTCCCTTCGCTCGGCCTTCGCGCGCATCGGCGGGAGGTCGTCGGCCCGGCCGGATCCTCATCGGCTGACGCGGGGCTTTCCGCGTGCGGGCCGGTCCGCCGGCCGCGGGCTTGGCGGCACCCGGGGACGCTTTCGGTGGTCCGTGTTCAGCCGTGGTCGCGTTGCTCAGCCGGGCCCCGCGATCCCCGCCGCTTTCGCGGCGGCCCGTGACCGGGCCTGCCATCCCGGTACGCCGTCCGATCCGGTGCGAGGCGATGTCTGCCCGGCACAGGATCGCACCCGGTTGTGGGGGCCGGTCGCGGCGCCGCTTGCGGGGGCCGCTGAGCGCCCCTGAGCATGACCGGACCCGCCGGGCGCCTGGGTTGGGGACCGGGGCCGTGAACGGCGGCCTGGGCGCAACGAGCGTGGGTCGGTGGACCCGCCCGCGGCCGGCTGGTGGAACCACGGTGGCGACGGGCGGATTTGGCGGCCCGCGGAGCGCCCCAGAAAGCCCGAGAAGGCGTCGATCGGTGGCCGCGAGGGTAAATTGCTCCGTCGACGTTCCACGGCCGGCACGCGCCTTGCGGTGAGCCTGGAGCGGTGGCCGGTCGCGGCCGCCGCCGGATTACCGGAGCCCGTCGCGCGGCCCGGCCTCGCCGCCGTCTTTCCGGCGCCCGCGGGCCCTGCGCCGTACGGCCCGGCGCTCAGCTGTCGAGGCGCTCCCGAAGCCAGCGCGCACCGCGGGTGTCGGCGCCGAGTGCACGCACCCGTTCGACGAGCGCGCGATCAGAAGTGATCACCAGTGGACCCGGGCCGGCTTCCGCGGTGGCCGCGACAATGGCGTCGTCGCCGTGCCCCGGCGCGTGCATGACGACGACGGCCGGCCGCCGCGCCGGTGCGACGGTGACCGGCGCCGGCTCCGTGTCGACCTCGCCGGCCGGGATCCCCGACCGGGCGGCACCCTCAAGAACGACCACGATCCGTGCGGGCAATTCTTCCTGTCCTGACTGGACGGGATCGGAGTTGGTGGCGGCGGTCCACGCCGCGATTTCGGCGACCAGACGCCTGGCCGCACCCGGACGGTCACGCCACCAGCCGTCGGCGCGGGCGCCAATCACGTTGGCACCGTCCACCACCCACGTCCGTGGGTACTCATCCGTGCGCCGAGCCTTAGGGGCGGCGCCTGAATCAGGCGTACTCATCCGCCACCACGATCCCCATTGGCATTCGTACCGGTCGGTTCCGCTCGCGGCACGAGCGCCCCAAAGCAGCCGCGGGCTGATGCTGGTCGATTGCCTGGCAATCGTCCGCGGAGTCGGTAGACGAACACGATCGGTGTCCCAAGGTCGGTGGACATGGCCGCCGGGTGGCCGACGGCGGCCCAACTGTCCGCTTGCGGTCGGCGTTTCGGCTGGGAAGGTGTGATTCGCAGAACATGATCGCCCCCTATCATGCCGAGCTTGGACGCTGTCTTTGGGTTCCGCACTCCGACCGCCACAGCGTCGCGCGTCTTCGTGTTCGCCGGCCCAAGCCGCGAGTCAGTCGAACCAGGCGCGACAGTTCCAGGTGTTCTCGTGGTAATACTAGACGCGTGAGTTCAGCGGTCCGCTGACCTGAAGGAGTGTGGCATGGCCCAGAAGACCATCGTCTCGTTGATTGACGATCTCAGTGGAGAAGAGGCCGACGAGACTGTCCGCTTCGGACTCGACGGTGCGCAGTATGAGATCGACCTGTCGGAGAAGAACGCGACGAAGTTGCGTGAGTCGCTGGCTCCGTTCGTGACCGCGGCCCGTCGTTCCGGCGGTCGTGCGGCGGGCGGGCGGCGCGGCGTGCGTACCCCTTCGCGGCGTACCGGCGGAACCGACCGCACCGCCGACATTCGTGAGTGGGCGCGCAGCAACGGTTACACGGTGAGTGACCGTGGCCGTATCGCCTCCAACATCGTTGAGGCGTACGACAAGGCCCACTAGTCCTGGCCTTGGCGACTTTCCTAGTCGAGGCTCGAAGCAGTGGACCATGTAGCACCTGGCGCACCCGCGGTATTCGGCCGCGGGACGCGCGCCCCACTGGCCCGGGACCTGCTGGTCACGTTTTACCAGGGCGGGTTCCTGCCACACCGGTCGGGCCGGTGTGGCAGGAACGATTGACCCCGCCGACGCGGGCTGTCGCCGTCTCTGTTCGTTCCGTCAGTTCGGCAGATGCCGGCCCATCCAGTTTTCGACGTCTTCCGAGGTTCGGGGAAGCGACGCGGACAAGTTCCGCCATCCCTGGCCGGTGACCAGGATGTCGTCTTCTATCCGGACCCCGATGCCGCGAAGCTCTGGGGGAACGGTCAGATCGTCGGGTTGGAAGTACAGCCCGGGTTCCACGGTGAGCACCATGCCAGGCTCCAGGGCGGCGTCCCGGTAGGTCTCGTCCCGGGCCTGGGCGCAGTCATGAACATCCAGGCCCAGCATGTGCGACGTGGAATGCAGGGTGTACCGCCGGTGCAGGCCCGCTCCCGGCGCCTGGGGATCCGTGGCGAGGGATGCCTGGGCACCCTGGGGAAGCAGGCCCCAGTCGTCCAGAGCGGCGGCTATGACGCGCATTGCCGCACGGTGCGGGTCCATGAAGGACGCGCCCGGCCGGACCGCTTCGATACCGGCCTGCTGAGCGCGTAGCACCACGTCGTAGACCTTTCGCTGCAGCTCGGTGAACCGGCCCGTGATCGGCAGCGTGCGGGTGACGTCGGCGGTGTAGAGCGACGGCCCCTCCACCCCCATGTCCAGCAGGGCGAGTTCGCCGGCTCGCACCGGCCCGTCGTCGCGCACCCAGTGCAGGGTGGTCGCGTGCTGGCCGCAGGCCACGATGGAGCCATATCCGACGTCGTTGCCCTCCACCCGGGCCCGCCGCCAGAAGGTGCCTTCCAGCCACCGCTCCCCGTTGGGCAGCCCCATCGCGTGGCCGATTTCCCCCACGCACTCGGTGAAGCCGCGGGTCGTCGCGGCGACGGCCTCCTCCAGCCGGGCGATCTCGAAGTCGTCCTTGAGCAGGCGCAGCTCGGAAAGTGTCTGGGCGAGCCGCCGATCCCGATCGTCTGTCGATCCGGGAGCTGACCACCGCAGCACCGAGCGGTCGACCTGCGGATCGATTTCGCGCAGCACCCGGGTCTTTCCCGGTGCGAGCCGGGCCAGCCTGTTCGGAAGTTCGGTCAGCGGTCGGCTCTCGATCTCCAGCGCCGCCGCTGTCTCCCGAACCCCCGGACGGGGTCCCACCCAGAGTTCCCCGTATCGACGGTCCGTATAGAACGCCGAGCTGGACCGGTCGGACCGGTCGGGGACATACAGCGTCGCCAGGTGCTCGCCGGCCGCGTTGGGTAGCAGAACCAGCACGGCGTCAGGTTCATGACAACCTGTCAACCAGAAGAAGTCACTTCCCGGACGGAACGGATAATCCGTGTCGTTTGCCCGCACCCGCAGACCGCCGCTGGGCACGACCAGGGCGTCGCCCGGGAAGCGGGAGCCCAACAAGGCCCGGCGTTTCGCCGTGTAGGGTGCGCAGTCATCACGAGATGGCAGAGCGTTGTCCATCGGCGCCCAGCCGGTCGCCATAAATCGCCGGAACGCGGTCGGTGGTTCCTCATCGTGGTTGGCCTGGCCTGGTTCACGTCCGGAAGGCGGCAGGGGATCCGGGTCGCCGGCAGCCGACTCGGCGGCGGAGGCAAGGGCCGAATCCGGATCTGTCCCGCCGGAATCCAACGCCGTGGCCGGGGGATCCGGCTGGCTCCGGACAACGTCCGTGTCGCTGGTCGGGATGACGTTCTGGCCGTGCTCACCCGCGGTTCCCGTGGGTACCCCCGCGCTCGGCGCTCGGGGTGTGCTTTGGTCGGACTGGGCACTCATACCGCTAACGGTAGGGCGGCCGGGCTTCGACGGGTAGTACTGCCACCGCCCGGACGCCGCCCCACGGCGGGGAACATCTTCTGTCCGGCTGCACCGGTATTTCGTCGAAGCAGTAGTCCGGATGAGCTCGGGAGCGCCCCGCTCGCCTCTGCTCCCGCGCCCTGTTGGAGTACAGACACGCCCTCATCGCGATCGTTGCGACTGCGGCGCGCAGTGACATCACGGTTGCCATCCGGCGGTAACCGGGAAGGTGTATGTGGGCGGTTCGCCGTTAACGGGAGCGCGCGATCCGTTGCCGCGGATCTGTAATATCCGCCGATTCGTAACTTTCTGTCGTCGCGGGTTGACGCCGGCTCCGGGCTCGGGAGTCGGGGTCGACGCGGCACCGCCGTCACGGGTTGGTCAGGATGCGGAAGGCCGAGCGGTGCGTAAACCTGTGTGCCCGATATGTGATGTGTTCAGCAGTGCGGGGTCACCCGGCCGGACCGCGGGGTGACACGAAGTCGGGCCGGCGGGCGAGTCGAGGCATCACAGGTACTCGCGGGGGCACCGCCCTGAATAGTCGCCGCGTTTACGCCAGCCTGTGCGCCAAGAATCCGCTGGTGCGTCCTGAAACGGCGGATCCCGGCGACCGGCGCCGTCGGGGCCGGTACGGGGGGTGGCCGTGGGCTCACCGCGTCGCCGATCCGACAGTAGCCGGCAGCGGCGTTGGTGTCGTCTGTCCGCGATGAATGAGAGGCTGTCCGGGAGTGTTCCGTTCGTCCGCTCACGGCGGGCGTGACCGGCTCGGCGGGTGACGTGGCACAGGACACCGCCACCGGCGCGGACGCTCACCTCCCGGTGGAAGCAAGGAGGGGGAGGCTCCATGACCTGGCCGCCTGATCGGCCGCAACGGTACGGACCGCCCCCGGCGGAACGCGGGGACGGCGGCGAGGGGTCAGCTGGTGCGCGGCGCGATCCCCGTCGCCGCGGCGCGTCACCGGAGAACTGGCCCGCCGGTCAGTGGCAGCGCCACGATCCCGGCGCGCCCAGGCGCCGCAACGCCGGGCCGCGGCGCCCGGCCGACCCCGGCG
>NZ_JALKFU020000291.1 GCF_023242965.2 Frankia sp. AgKG'84/4 | reverse complement strand
CCCCGGTCCTGCTGGCCGAGGGCCTGCACTGGCGGGCGTCCCGGCGGCTGCTCGGGCCAGCGGCGGCGGCCGGCCGGGACGGCGCACAGGCCGTCCTGGTGCTCGGCTTTCCCTCGACGCACTCGGGCGCACTGCGGCCGCTGCAACGCTGGCGGACCGAGATCGGGGTGCGTTCGCTCGCGCCCGGCCAGGACAGCCGGCTGATCTTCAGCGGGGGTGGCCCGCCGGGGTCCGTCACCGAGGCCGAGGCGATGGCTGGATACGCCCGCGACAGCCTGGGCGTGCCCGCAGAGCGGATCACGCTGGAGACCGCGGCCAGCACGACGTGGGAGAACATCGCCTTCTCGCTGCCCTACCTGGAGTCGGCGCGGACGATCGCGATCGCCTCTGATCCCCTGCACGCCAGCCGGGGGCGGCGCAACCTGCGCCGGCAGCGGCCCGACCTGGCCGTCCGGCTGGTCGCCGCGCGGGACTACCGACCCGGCGAGTACTGGCAGCTAAAGGTGGCGACCGCGCTGTACGAGGTCACCCGACCACCGATGCGACGGATACGGGTCCGCCTCGCGAGGTTCGCGCGCTGATTCAGGTGGCGGCGCCGCCGGAGCCACACGTCGCCACGGCGTACGGATCCGTCCGTAGAGTCGCGCCATGGCCACGCCGGGAGATTCCGTCCGGGTCGACACCTGGATCTGGTCCGTGCGGCTGCTCAAGACCCGCTCGCAGGCGAACGACGCCTGCCGGGCCGGGCACGTGCGGGTCAACGGCGACCGGGTCAAGCCCGCGCACCTGCTCCGGGCCAGCGACGAGGTCCGGATCCGGCAGGCCGGCCGCGAACGGATCGTCATCGTCACCCGGCTCCAGCGCAACCGGGTCGGGGCGCCCGTGGCCGCCGAGTGCTATGTGGATCACAGCCCGCCGGTCGAGCGGCAGCCCGCGCCGCTGGTCCCGACCCGCGACCGGGGGGCCGGCCGGCCGACGAAGCGCGACCGCCGCGCCCTGGACCGCCTGCGCGACGCCGGGCGGCCCGACCCGCTCTGACCCAGCTCCTGGCTACGGCCTTCCAGCCACGCCAGCCACGCCGGCGGCGCCGCGGACGAGGTGCTGGGCCGCGCGCAGAAGTCGATCGTCGGGTACGCCGATGTCGTGTCGCATCAGCGGGACGAACGCGTGCATAGCGGTGAAGAACAGCAGCGCGGTGGCCTCCACGTCGTCCACCTGGTAGGCGCCGGCGGCGACGCCGGCGCTCAGCAGGGCGGCGATGGCCTCGACGAGATGCCGGTGGGCGGCCTGGTGCCCGGGAGCCAACGGGTCGCGTGCTTCCGGGACGCCACTGGCCACAGGCCGGAACAGCACGCCGGGCAGCCCACTGTCACCGGAGAGGCGCCGGAAGCAGGTGAGCACCGCGACGTCGAGCTTGCCCGGCCAGTCCGGGCAGGCCGCGGCGGCCGCGATGAGGTCCGCGGCGAACCGCGCCGCGAACTTCTCCTGCAGCGCTGCGACCAGCCCCTCCTTGGAAGGGAAGTACTGGTAGAAGAGCCCCTTCGAGACGCCCGCCAGGCGGGTGATGTCGTCGAGGGTGGTCGCGGCGAAGCCTTTGGCCACGAACAGTTCCGCGCCCGCGTCCATGAGCTGCGCCCGCCGCTCATCGGCCGACCGGTACCTCGACATCCTCGCCACCTCCACCCGGACCGCCCCATCCTACCGTTACTGACCGTCAGTCAGTCCATTGACTGACCGTCAGTCAGTCCATTGACTGACGGTCAGTCGGTCCCCTACCCTGGCCGTGTTCGAACGTTCGCCGCCTGTCGGCCGAACGCGTCGCCCACCACGCTTCGCACCGGGCCGCGGATCATCGATCGGTTCCCCTGCCCGCGGGCATACGGAACCTACGGACCATCACCCCAGGGAGAGCCATGGATCGGAAGTGGTGGACGCTGCTGGTCGTCTGCGGCGCCACGTTCATGTTGCTGCTCGACGTGACGATCGTGATCGTCGCGCTGCCGGAGATCCAGACCGGCCTCGACGGGAGTTTCGCCGCTACCCAGTGGGTCATCGACGCCTACGCCCTCACCCTGGCCTCGCTGCTGCTGACCGCCGGGTCACTCGCCGACCTCTACGGCCGCCGCCTGCTGTTCACCGTCGGCTTCGCGATCTTCACGGCGGGCTCACTGCTGTGCGGGCTGTCGCAGTCCGCGCTCATGCTGATCGTCTCCCGCGGGGTGCAGGGCATCGGCGGCGCGATCCTGTTCGCGACGGCGCTGGCCCTGCTCGCGCACAGCTTCCGCGGCCGCGACCGGGGTATCGCGTTCGGCGTGTGGGGCGCGGTCACCGGCATCGCCACCTCGCTCGGGCCCATCCTCGGCGGCGTGATCACCAGTGGCATCAGCTGGCGGGGCATCTTCCTGGTCAACGTGCCGATCGGCATCGCCGCCATCGCGGTGACCCTGTGGAAGGTCGAGGAGTCGCGCCCGCCGGTCGCCCACCGGCCGGACTGGGCCGGGTGCGGGGTGCTCACCGGCGGCCTGGTCGGCGTGGTCTACGGCCTGATCCGCGCGGGCGAGACGTCCTGGACCGACCCGGTCGTCCTGGTCTGCTTCGCCGTCGGGTTCGCCCTGCTCGTCGCGTTCGTCGTGGTGGAGAGCCGGGTCACCCACCCGATGTTCGACCTGTCCCTGCTGCGCACGCCTACGTTCCTCGGCGGGTCGGCGGCGGCGATCACGATGAATGGTTCGCTGTTCGCGATGTTCGTCTACCTCGTCCTGTACCTGCAGAACGACCTCGGCTACTCGGCGCTGGGCGCCGGCGTGCGGCTGCTGATCCTCAGCGCGGCGAGCTTCGTCGCCTCCGCCGTCGCCGGGCGCTTGTCCAACGTGGTGTCGGCCCGCTGGCTCATCGGGCCCGGCCTGCTGCTCGTCGGCGGCGGCCTGCTGCTGATGACCGGCCTGGACGCGGGCACGTCGTGGACGCACCTCATCCCGGGCTTCCTCGTCGCCGGCGTCGGCAGCGGGATGGTCAACCCGCCGTTGGCGTCGACCGCAGTCGGCGTGGTGGCGCCGGCTCGCTCGGGGATGGCGTCAGGCGCGAACACGACGTTCCGCCAGATCGGCATGGCGGTCAGCATCGCCGCCCTCGGCTCGCTGTTCGCCTCCCGGCTGGAGAGCGGCATCAACGGGGCGCTGCGCGGCGTCCCGGCGCTGCGCGGCCAGGGCGGGCAGGTCGCCGACGCGCTGCGCGGCGGCGACGCCGACGCGCTGTTCGCCTCGACTCCCCCGCAGTCCCGCGGCGCGCTGGCCCAGGCCATCCACACCGGCTTTGCCAGCACCATCAACGACCTGCTCGTGGTCACCGCCGCCATCGCGTTCATCGGCGCGATCTGCGCCCTGACCCTCATCCGCCGCAAGGACTTCATCGCCCAGGGCCCGAGCCCGGCCGCGGCCACCGCCGTCGACCGGGGCGCCGAGGCGACACCGGCACCAGCCGGCGCGGCCCGGCCGGCCACCGGCGGCTGATCTCCGCGACCACGGCGAGACCCGGCTTGAGCCGAGGCCAAGCGGGACACCGCCGACGCGATCGCCGTGCCGGGCGCGTTGCGGGACGCACTGCAGGACGCGCTCGCCCTACTGCTCAGCCGTGCGCAGCAGGCAGGCACGGTGCGCCCGGAGGTCACCGCGGCCGACCTGATCGCGATCATCAAGGGCCTGCTCATCGCCGCCCAGGACGACGCCGAGCCGGGCCGGGCCGCACGCCTGCTGACCATCATGATCGCCGGATTGCGAACAGACCAACCCTGACCTGACGGCCATCAGCGCGCCCTCCCACCACCAGGCCGCGTCCGTCGAATGGTGATCGCGCAATGCCCCTTCCGAGAAACCACGACGGTCACACCGCTCCCACCCCGGCCGGGACGCGAGCCTGCGCGCACCTCTCACCCTCCCGATCACCCTCCCGACATCACCCCCAGCCACCAGCCGCCGCCGGCCGCGCGTGCCTGCGCTGCCGCGGGCCGCTTTGATAGGTACAAATCGGACCCGGAGCCCCTCAAAAGCGGCCCGAAGCCCCCTCCCACACACCGAGCCGACTCCATCGGACCGATGGCGGTCACCCACAGTGCCGTAGGCGGCGCGGCGTAGCGCGGCTGGGAGTGTCCTCGGGTGGGTCTTTCTCCGACCAGCCGCAGGTCCACGGGAAACGACCTGGGCCTCCGCCTGACCTTCGGCCGCCGGAGCGACCGGATCGGAGTTTGGCCCGGCCCGGCCTGGGCGAGCCGACGGCGGTGGACGCCCAGGGCCGTTGCGGGCCGCCCCCGGTCGTAAGGGCACGGGAGTTGCGGGTCGAAGGTCCCTGGGCGCCGCGACGGCGCCGGCCGAGGATCGGAGGAGACGAACCATCCGCGGCCGCGCCGCGGCCGCCGGGCCGGGGCGGGGCCAGCCGGCGGGCAGGAGGGAGGGCATCCGATGAAGGTCCGCGAGGTGGCGACGGAACCGGCGCACGGTGTGCGGACGCTCCCTCGACCCGTGTGCTGACGCGATGCCCACCACCGACGGATGGCCAGCCCGCGGGATCCGTCCACACCATGAGCAGTTCGGTCCGGGGTCGAACGGCGGCTACTCCCCCCGGCACCCGCACGCCGAGTCCGGGCACGACCTCGCCGTACCGGGTGGGCCGCGGTCCGGCAGCGTGCGGGGGCGAAACGGCGCCCCGTCCCCCGGCGACCTGATCTTCCCGGCGGTGGCCCGCCTCGAGCTCGACGAACTGCTGGCGCAGCTCGTCGACCGGGCCCAGGACGTGCTGTCCACCCAGGGGCGGCTGCGCGGCCTGCTGCGGGCCAACCGGGTGATCACTTCGGACCTCAGCCTCGACGTGGTGCTGCGCCGGATCGTCGAGTCCGCCTGCGAGCTGGTCGACGCCCGTTACGGCGCGCTCGGCGTCATCGCCCGCGACGGCCATCTCGAGCAGTTCGTCCACGTCGGGATGGATCCCAGCATGGTCGAGGCGATCGGGAGCACCCCGCGTGGCGACGGCGTGCTCGGCCTGCTCACCGAGGAGCCGACGCCGGTGCGCCTCGACGACATCGCCGATCATCCGCACGCCGTCGGCTTCCCGTCCGGGCATCCGCCGATGCAGGGCTTCCTCGGGGTGCCGATCCTGGTCCGCAACGAGATCTTCGGCAACCTCTACCTGACGGAGAAGCGCGGCGACGCGCAGTTCACCGCGGAGGACGAGGAACTTGTCCTGGCGCTGGCCGCCAACGCCGGGGTGGCGATCGACAACGCGCGGCTGTTCGGTGAGGCGCAGCACCGCCAGCAGTGGTCGCAGGCGTCGGCGGACATCACCCGCCATCTGCTCGCCGACGGCGACGATCCGCTGGAGCTCATCGTGCGCCGCGCCGGGAACGTCGCCCGCGCCGACACCAGCGCGCTGGCCCTGTGCGACCCGGCGGCGGGAGCACTGAGCTTCGACGTCGCCGACGGGCACGACGCCGAGCGGCTGCGCGGGCGCCAGGTGCCGATGGACGCCTCGCTGGCGGGACGGGCGGTGCGCGAACGGGCGCCGCTGGTCGTCGGGGACGCGCGTTCGCTGGGCGGCTCCGAGGTCGACGGGCTCGACGTCGGCCCCATCATGATCGTCCCGCTGATCGCCTCGCAGGTCACCTCCGGGGCGCTGTTCCTCGGCCGCCGCCGCGGCAGCGGCCTGTTCTCCGACGAGGACCTCGAACTCGCCGCCGCCTTCGCCGCCCACGTGGCCCTCGCCCTCGAACTGGCCCGCACCCGGGCCGCCCGCGGCCGGTTGTCGCTGCTGGAGGACCGCGACCGCATCGCCCGCGACCTGCACGACCATGTGATGCAACGGCTGTTCGCGGTGGCGATGGGCCTGCAGGGCCTGGCCGCCAGCGAGGAACGGGCGCTGCGCGCCGAGCGGATGAACACCTACGTCGAGGATCTCGACGAGACCGTCCGGGAGATCCGCCAGACCATCTTCGAGCTGCGCGGGCGCTCCACTCCGGCGACCGGCAGTGGCCTGCGGGCGAAGATCCTGGGGATCATCGACGACATGGCCGAGGCGTTCGGCTTCACCCCGCGGCTGCACCTCGACGGCCCGGTCGACAGCGCCATCGACGCGGCCGTCGGCGACCATCTCGTCGCGGTGGTGCGCGAGACGCTGTCCAACGCCGCCCGGCACGCCCAGGCGTATGCGGTCGAGGTGACGGTCACCGCCGCCGGCGGCCAGGTCAGCGCGGAGGTCGTCGACGACGGCGTCGGCATGGGCCCGACGACGCGGCGCAGCGGCCTGGCGAACCTGCGCAGCCGGGCCGAGGGGCTCGGCGGCACCTTCGTCATCGAACCGGGTTCTCCTGCGACTGGAACGCGCTGCGCGGCGCCCAGCAGCTGCACGAGGTGTTCACCGCGATCCAGCTCGAC
>NZ_JALKFU020000290.1 GCF_023242965.2 Frankia sp. AgKG'84/4 | reverse complement strand
CCCCCCCCCCCCCCCCCCCACCCCCCACCCCCCCCCCCCCCGCGCCCCCCCCCCCCCCCACCACCCCCCCCCCCCCCCCCCCCCCCCCCCCCCCCCCCCCCCCCCCCCCCCCCCGCGGCGGTGACCACCGTCATCCTCATCGGCACCAGCACGCCGGACTCGCCGGTCGGCACCACCACCGCCAGTGGGCCGAACGCGGTGCGGCGCCACCCGTCCCCCGCCGCACCGGACGCCAGCCCCGCCGATTCCCAGCAGGCGGCGGACCCCACCCCCGCGGCCAGCGGTGACCTGGACGCCTCGGGTTCCGATGCCGGTACTGGGGCAGTTCCAGCGAACCCTGTTGCCCCGTCGGCGGCCGGCGCGGGCGGCACCGACGAGTCGGCCGCCCACCCGAACTGGTGGGACCGCGTCCCGGGCGCCACCTTCCCCTTCCGGACCAGGCCCGGCGCGGCGCTCGCCGCGGGCGCCGCTCCCCTGCCGGCCCGACCGGGGCCCGCCCTCGACGCCGTGGTGACCCAGGCGGTCGACACCGCCCTCGCCGTCAGCGCCGCCGTCGGCCACCCGGCCACCTCCTTCCCGATCATGCTGGCGGACCACACCCAGGTAGCCAGCCAGGCGCCTCCGTCCCAGCACCAGCCGCCTGGACAGACGCCGCCGTCCGGAACCGGCGGACCTGGCGTCGTCAACGCCGCCGGCAGGGGCCCAGCCAGCACGCCGAAGACCACATCGACAGTCGGTGGGCCGACGGAGGACGATGCCCGACCCGCCACCGCGGTGCACGGATCGTCAACGGGTACCCCGGCAACGATGGCCATACCTGGCGCTACCGCTGGATCCGGTTCCGCTTCCACGTCCAGCCCAACCGGCACGTCGACCTCGACGCAGCCGGCCAGCGACGCCGGCGAGGACGCCCTCTGCCTTCCGGCCGCGCCTTGGGGACCCATCCCGCTGCTCACCAGTCTGTACTGCGGCGACGAGACGCTGTCCTCGCTCGCCACGTGGTGGTCGTCCGTGTCCGCCGCCCTGTCGCGGTTCACGACGCCGAACGTGCAGCAGGTCACCGGTGCTGACCACGCCGTTCGCCAGACTATGACAGTTGACTGACTGGGGAATCGTAACGCGTAGCCGAGCTCTTTAGGACACGGTTAGCGCGTCGGTGCTGGTCGCCGCCGCCGCTCGGCGTACTCCGCACGAGTGCCGGTGGGGCACCTTTGAGCGACATGGCGAAGTACGGCGGCGACCGAAAGCGGCCGCATCGCCTGGGCACAACTCCCGCGATTCCTGCCAGGCAGTAAACGTTTAGTCCATCGCAATCATGCCACCACTCTGGCGCTCCCACAGGGCACGATAACGGCCGCCCAGGTCGAGCAATTCGCGGTGGGAGCCCTGTTCCACAATTTTTCCGCCGGCCAGGACGATGATGCGGTCCATGGTGAGCAGGGTCGACAGACGGTGCGCGACCGCGATCACCGTCTTCCCGCTCCACAACTGCTCTAGGGCATGCTGGACCAGGACCTCGCTCTCACTGTCGAGGGCGCTGGTCGCCTCGTCGAGGATCAGGATCGGCTTGTCGTCGAGAAAGGCCCGGGCAATCGCGATCCGCTGCCGCTGCCCGGTCGACAGCCTGATTCCCCGCTCGCCGACGAGCGTGTCGTATCCCGCCGGGGCTTTGATGATGAAGTCGTGGGCGTGAGCGCGCAGCGCCGCCGCCTCCACCTGTTCCTGGGAGACCTCCGCGGCGGCTCCGTAGGTGATGTTTTCCCGGATGGAGCGATGGAACAGCGCGGTGTCCTGTGGCACGTAGGAGATGCCGGCCGCGAGCTGGTCGTTGGGTGTCGGTCTCCCCTCCACGAGGACCATTCCCGCGGGCAGCGGATAGTAGCCGAGCAGCAGCTTCACCAGCGTCGTCTTGCCGCTTCCGCTGCGACCCACAACGCCGATCTTTTCGCCGGGCTCTATCTTCAGATCGATACCGGACAGAACTGGCCGGGCCCGATCGTCCGGATAGGCAAACAACAGCGCACGCAGCTCCAGCAGTCCCGGTCCGGTGGCGCGTCCGGGCAGGGTCGACGCCGCCGCGTCAGCCGCCTCCCCCCGAGCGGGCGGGCTGTGGTCGGCGCTGTCGGTCTGGCCGCCGAAAAGATACCGGTATGCCTCCTCCGCCCGGGCTAGTCGCAGGTTCAGCTGGCCGATTTCCCAGACCGTCACCTGGATAAAGTCGGAAAACATCACCAGCACGGATAGGAACGTCGCGAACTGCGCCAGACTGAGCTGCCCCGTCAGATAGAGGTGCAGGTTGAGAAGGATGGAGGTCGGCCAGACGAGGTACCGGACGATAATGGACATCGACGTCCAGAACACGATGTCCCACAGCGCCGAGCGACGGGCCGCGTCGATGACGTCACGGCGCCGCCGGCACACCTCGCGGTACTCGACGACCTCCTGGCGGAAGGACTTCACGCTGACGAAGTTCGCGATGACGTCGATGACGTGGCCGTCCAGTTCGGACACCTGGTCGGCGAGGCCCTTCTCCGCGCGGAACGACAGGCTCGCGGTGTGCCGGCCGACCAGCATCATCAGCAGCACGGCGGCGAGGAACGTCAGCCCCGACCACAGGTTGACCGCGAACATGATGGCGACGACCGACGGCACACGTATGACCTGCTCGACATAGGTGAAGCAGGCAGCATCCAGGATGTCCCGGAACTCCCGGCCGAGAGTCGCGATGTAACTACTGATCTTTCCGGTGAACTTCCCGACGAAGTACGGGTAGCGCTGGTCGATGACATCGCGGAAGAGCAGGTTCTCGTACTCATAGCACCGGTGCGTGAGGAGCTGGCGGTACAGCAGCTCACCGGCCCGCCAGGTCAGGTCATGGAGAATGTTGCAACCGATGATGATGACCGCGTATCGATACGTGGAACTGGTGGCCCCGGACGCACTGGGCAGTGACTGAACGAGTTCCCCGACGAAGATCGGGAGCACGGCTAGTGCACCGCTGGACACCCCGAAACACGCCATCACCAGCACAAGGGTGCCCTTGAAGGTGCCGAGGAAACGCAGGTAGGAGCGCAGCCCGGGATTCCGGGCCAGACCGCTGTCCGCGCCGCCCCGGGAAACGCCGTGAGATGATTCCGTGAGGTGACTCCGAGGTCGGGGGAGGTCGTCACCCGAAGCGCGCATACGCGCATGATGGCAGGCGACGGACCGGGTCCGCATCTTGTTTTCGCGGGCCACGGGCGGTCGGACCGGCCACGGCGGCCGGAGTGGGTCGGAGGAGCGGCGAACGGCCGGCGCTGTCAGCGGCCAGGCCGCGGCGGCAGCGGGACCCGGATCCGGTCGGCGGGCGAACGCACCCGGCAGCGGGCACCATGGCCGTCTCCCGCGGACCACCTGGCCAGCAATGAGACCTCCCGATCCGACTGTTGGGGGAAATCCGCCAGCAGCGGCTCGAATCTAAACTGGACTCAACGACGAGAGTCGAGTGGTCGGCGCGTCGAGAATTTTTTGATCTCCCGCTCTGATATCGATTGAGCCACCGGGTACACATGATCGAACCGCCCGGAAAATCGGTCGAGGAGCCGATGTCCGGACCAGACCGATACCCGCCAGACAGCAGTGTGGTCGAAACATTTGCCACAATTCTGGATGCCGCCTGGATCCGCCACATCGAAACGAGCTGAATGGAGAACAAGCCAGTGGTCGATGTACATCGACCACTCCGGAGTTCTCTCCGCACCGCGCACCCGCCGGTCAGCCGCCTGCACGCTCGAGCACCGGTGGAATCCCTGCCCCGAAACCTACCAGCCCGTCTCCGCCCACCCGGAGGAGCTGAACCGTCAACAAACTTTTCGGGCGCAGCAGTTGACCTTACCGGTGCAGGATGTGCGGACCTGTCGTGGTCATGCCTGACGCTTCGTCGCAACCTGAGTACTACATCGCGCAGATCTCCTGTCGACGATTCCAGCCAATTGCGGGAAATTGGAGAAAGAACCCATGAACCAGAAGCCCTTGAACAGAGCTCTTGTCAGAGCCGCCTTCCTGGCGTCGGCGACAAGCGGCCTGCTCGGCCCCATGGGGGTCGGCCCGGCGGCCGTTGCCAACGCTGCGTCAGTCGTCCAGGAAAGCCACGGAGTGCCAGGTCCGAACGGGGCCCTGGGCCACAGCACCCGAACACCGCTGGAGATCAGCCTCTTTGCCGATCCGCTCACCGGGCCACAAGGGCCACAGGGGCTGCAGGGGCCACAGGGGCTGCAGGGGCCACGAGGCGTCCAGGGTGCCGTCGGTGGAGCGGGCTCCCAGGGCGGTCAGGGCAACCAGGGCAACCAGGGCAACCAGGGCCCACGGGGTACCCAGGGATTCATCGGCGAGTCGGGCCATCAGGGCGGGCAGGGTAGTCAGGGGCCGCAGGGCGTCCTGGGTGCACGAGGCTCCCAGGGATTCCAGGGCACGACAGGCACCCAGGGCATTCGGGGCACGCAGGGATTCCAGGGCACGACGGGCACACGAGGCCTGCAGGGATTCCAGGGCGCGCTGGGTGCGCGCGGCTTCCAGGGCTTCCAGGGCCTGCGAGGCTTCCAGGGCTTCACGGGTCTGCCGGGTACCCAGGGCACCCAGGGCACGACCGGTTCCCAGGGCGCCACCGGCACCACAGGCGCGGCAGGTGCCCAGGGCACCCAGGGCGTGGACGGCACACAAGGTACGCAGGGCAGTACAGGTGTCCCGGGTGACACGGGTGAGACAGGCCCACAGGGTACGGCCGGTACGCAGGGCTCCCAGGGCGATCCGGGTGCAACGGGTTCGCAGGGTTTCGCGGGTCCGCAGGGAACCCCCGGTACTGCGGGCTCTCAGGGCACCCAGGGCGATCCGGGCATAGCAGGTTCGCAGGGTCTGGAGGGTGCACAGGGTCCGGGGGGTACGGCCGGCGCGCAGGGCTTCCAGGGCGATCCGGGCTCAGCGGGCCCGCAGGGTGATGCGGGCCCGACCGGAACCCAGGGCGCCACCGGAACCCAGGGCGCCACCGGAACCCAGGGCGCCACCGGTGCCCAGGGACTCGAAGGCACCCAGGGCACAACCGGCACCCAGGGCGCCACCGGCACCCAGGGGACAACCGGCACCCAGGGGACAACCGGCACCCAGGGCGCCACCGGCGCCCAGGGCCCGACCGGCGCCCAGGGCACCACCGGCACCACCGGCGCGACCGGCACCACCGGCACCCAGGGCGCCACCGGCACCCAGGGGACAACCGGTGCCCAGGGGACAACCGGTGCCCAGGGCACGACCGGCACCCAGGGCGCCACCGGTGCCCAGGGACTCGAAGGCACCCAGGGCGCCACCGGTGCCCAGGGCGCCACCGGTGCCCAGGGACTCGAAGGCACCCAGGGCGCCACTGGCACCCAGGGCACGACCGGCACCCAGGGCGCCACCGGTGCCCAGGGACTCGACGGCACGGCTGGTTTGCAGGGCGCCCAGGGCGATGCGGGTCCGCAGGGCACGGCGGGCACGCTCGGCCCGCAGGGCGCACAGGGCGACGTGGGCTCGCAAGGTACGCAGGGTCTGTCGGGTCCGCAGGGCACGGCGGGCGCGCTGGGCTCTCAGGGCGCCCAGGGCGATACTGGCTCGCAAGGTACGCAGGGTCTGTCGGGTGCGCAGGGTACGACGGGTACGACGGGCACCCAGGGCGCCCAGGGCGATGCCGGCACGCCGGGCACGCCGGGCACGCCGGGCGCCCAGGGCGATCCAGGTACCCAGGGCGCCCAGGGCGATCCGGGTGACCCCGGCTCGACGGGCCCGCAGGGCAGCCAGGGTGACACCGGCCCGCAGGGCGCGAGCCCCGGGAGTCAGTCCACGCTCGTTACGGCCAGCGGCACCACGACGGCTGCCGCCACGTGCGCGGACGGGACCTTCGCCATCGGTGGTGGCACGTCGGCGGGTACACCCGATGGCACCGCGGCCATCTTCAGTTCCCAGCCCATCGGTGGGTCGCCAGCGATCGGTTGGCAGGGGACCACCGGCGTGGGCACGGCGTTGACCGTCTACGCGATCTGCGCGCCGTGAGCCGGACCGGAATGTAGCTGCCATCCGGGGCACCGCGCCAGCAGCTATGCCGGGTGGCGGTACCCCCACCTTCGACCGGGTGGGGGTACCGTCCGCAAGGTTTCCGGTTCCTACCCCGTCGACCGGCACCGTCAGCGCCGAGCCGGATCCCGCCGGGAAACCAATACCACCGCGAAGCGGGTACATCTCGGCCGGACAAGCCGGCGGCGGCACCGGTCGCCCCGGAACAGCACGCAACCCCCGTACGCGTCCCGGCGCCTCCATTGCCGACAGCCCTCCGGACAGGTAGCGAAGAACGACGTCGCCAACTGTCAACGGCCAGTTTGTGGTCCCCGCTGGTGGCCAGATAAAAGTCCCCGGCTCCTCGGGGTTTTTCAGGGTGTTTG
>NZ_JALKFU020000028.1 GCF_023242965.2 Frankia sp. AgKG'84/4 | reverse complement strand
CCCCCCCCACACCCCCCCCCCCCCCCCCCCCCCCCCCCCCCCCCCCCCCCCCCCCCCCCCCCCCCCCCCCCCCCCCCGGCCTCTGTGTGTGTCCTGCGATCAGCTCTCGATCGGGCTGGCGCCGGTCACCAGGTAGCTCGCGGGCTTACCCTTCTCGTTCAGGTTCGCGAAGAGGCTCCCGCGGACACAGACCGCGGGCGTGTTCGGGAAGGCCTTTCCGTTGCACCGGAACTTCTGGCCGGCGCTGCCGGGCATCTCCTTCTCCGGCGCGGACTTGATCGTCTTTATCACCGTGGCCGGCGTGATGTCACCGGTGATTCCACCGACCGCCGCCTGGAAGGTGTTGAGGAGCATGAACGTGTTCATGCCGGTCGCGTTCTCGGTGTCGATGTCGTTGCCATAGGCGCGCGCGACGGCCCCGAAGAACCGTGTCGACGGGTTGTCGTTGTCGATGGGGGTGTACGCCGACACCGCGACCCGCTTGAGCACGTCACCGGGAACCGCCTTGCGAGTCGCGTCCGAGAGGCAGGCCGAGATCGCGGTCAGGGGTCCGGTGAAGTTGACGGCCCGCAGGCCGTTGAACGCGCTGATGCAGAACGTGTCGTTGCCGACGACCTCGACGACGCCGGCCTTCGAGCCGGCCAGGCTGCGTAGCTGCGGCGTCATGTCGGCCGTGCCCGGCGGGACCGCCACCAGCTTGAGCTCGATGTCGGCCTTCTTGAAGGTGGCCAGAAGGTCAGGCGACTGGAACCCGCTGACCGCCGCCGGCACGTCGATCACGACGGCGGTCACCGTCTTGACGCCGGCCTTCTGCGCCACCCGGATCGAGCCGGTCAGCGCGCCCAGCGGGTCGCTGAGGACGAAGGTCGACTGCGCGTCCGTGAGCGTCGCGGGGCTGGTGCTGCCGAGGTACATCGTCGGGATCTTGGCCGTGTGCAGGGGGCTCCAGACCGTGTCGCCCACCGCCGACGAGCCGACGAGGACGGCGGCGACCTTGTCCTTGATCAACTGGTTCGCGCAGTCGACGGCCTTGCTCGGGTCGTTGTTCGTCAGGCACTTGTCCAGCTGGATCGGCCGGCCGCCGATGCCGGCCTTGTGCTCGTTGAGGTACTTGGCGGTGGCATCGGCAACGGCGGTCTCGATGGACGTGTCGGCGATGGCGCTCTTGCCGTCAGTGATCAGACCGACCTTCACCGGGGCGCCCTTCGCGGCCGAGACCGGCCCCAGCAGGGTCGCGTCGCTCGCCGTGCTGGACGCCTGGGGCGCGTCTCCGCCGTCGCTGCCGCTGCTTGAACAGCCGGTCGCGACCACCAGGAGTACTCCCGCGGATAAGGCCGCGAGGGTCGAGGCGAACCGCGGGCGAGATCCGGCGGATCCCCGCTGGCGCCGGGGTGGTCGCCGACCGATCGCGTCGCGTTGGTTCCCGCTTAGCTGCATGCGCTGTGTGTCCCTACGTCTGAATGGTGGGTGTCTGCGTCCGCCCGGGGCAGGGGATCGCGGCCACTACTGGCGGCGGGGAGGGGCCGTGCGCCTGAGATGCACTGAAACGCCCGGTGGGGAGTGAATGGTGACACGCGTCTCACGACTAGGCAACTTCCGCCAGAAGTGAAGTCGGACTTCTCCCAAAATCGAAATATCGTTCTACTTCGCTGTGCACGGAGAGGGTGTGCGTGCCCCCGGGCACGACGTGTCGCGGTGCCGGCGCCGGTTCCACCCTCCGTGACGAGGATCGACGGCCCGTCGACCGCGAGTCTGCTGCTGCCCATGCTTCTCCGCCCGCTCACCGAGGCGTCGTGTCGCCGAGCACCAGACCCGTTGTCGGGCGGCTCGCGAGCGGCGACCCGGCGCCTATCCCACAGTTATAGTCGAAGTTGACATCGAGTGTGAGATTGCGGCGCCCGTGGCCTGGGCGAACGGTTAGGGATCTCCCTGGCAGCGCGGGACATCGGTGCGCCGCGGGCGAGGGACGCGGGTCAGCCCCGGTCGCGGGCGAGGCCGGGCAGGTCGGTGCCCGGCGGCACCGTGATGGTCTTCGGCTCCAGGTAGGCGGCCAGGCCCTCGGGCCCCATCTCGCGGCCGAGCCCGGAGCTCTTCACCCCGCCGAACGGCACCGCCGGGTCGAGGGACAGGCCGTTGACCGAGTAGGTGCCGGTGCGCACGCCCCGGGCGATCTCGACGCCGCGGGCGATGTCGTTCGTCCACACGGAGCCGTGCAGGCCGAACGCGCTGTCGTTGGCGATCTCGACGGCCTCGTCGGTGTCGCCGTACGGAATGAAGGCGACGACCGGCCCGAAGATCTCCTCCTGGGCGATCCTCATGTTCCTGGTGACGCCGCGGAACACGGTCGGGGCGACGAACCAGCCGCGGTCGACCCCGGCGGGCCTGCCCCCACCGGTCACCACCACGGCGCCCTCGCCGCGGCCGATCTCGATGTAGTCGAGGACCCGGTCGCGCTGGCGGCGCGAGATCAGCGGGCCGACGAACGTCGCCGGGTCGAACGGATCGCCCACCCGCAGGCCGCTGGCCGCCGCGGCGAAACGGTCGACGGCCTCGTCGTAGCGGTCGCGGGGGACCAGGACGCGGGACTGGGCGGTGCAGAACTGCCCGCTGAGCGACATCGTCACGCCGAGCAGCCGTGGCATCGCCGTGGCGAGGTCGACGTCGTCGAGCACGATCGCGGCCGACTTGCCGCCGAGTTCGAGGGTGACCCGCTTGAGCTGGGCCGCGGCCAGGCCGGCGACGCGCTTGCCGACGGCGGTACTGCCGGTGAACGCCACCTTGTCGATGCCCGGATGGGTGACGAGGTACTCGCTGGTCGCCGGGCCGGCGGTGAGCACGTTCAGGACGCCGGGCGGCACTCCGGCCTCGTCGGCGGCCTCGGCGAGCAGGTTGCCGTTGAGCGGGGTCTCCGGGGCGGTCTTGAGCACCATGGTGCAGCCGGCCGCCAGCGCCGGCGCGAGCTTCATCATGGTCAGGAACAGCGGGACGTTCCACGGGACGATCGCCGCGACCGTGCCGACCGGCTCGTCGCGGACCAGCGCGGGTGAGTAGCGCCCGGCCCGCGGCGTCTCCGTGCGCATCGTCGCCGCGAGCTCGGTGTAGTAGCGCAGCACGTCGAGCGCGTTGTCCACCTGCGCGACCCGCGCGAGCATGACGGGGGTGCCGACCTCCGTCATGATCAGGCGGGTCACCTCGTCGGCGCGGGCCGAAAGCCGCTCCAGCAGTGCTTGCATGACCTTCGCGCGCTCGGCGGGCGTCGTCGTCGGCCAGGGTCCCCGGTCGAAGGCGCGCCGCGCGGCGGCGACGGCGGCGTCGACGTCCTCGGGGCTGGCGGCCGGCACCCGCGCCACCGGTTCCTCGGTGCTCGGCGAGTACACGGTGATCGACTGGTCGGAGGTGGACGGAAGCCACCGGCCGCCGATGTAGACGTCCTTGCTGACGTGCATGGAAACGTCCTCCCTGGCCGGTCCGCCGCGTCGACGTCACGCCGGACCGCCGCGACCCTGCCATCTTTCCATATTGATGTCAATATCAAAGATAGGCGCCCGGCTGTCCGCGTGGCGGCGGCGGGGGCGCCGCGGCCGGCAAATGTAGTATTGACATCAGAATCAAAAATTCACTAGTCTGACCCCCGGCTCGCCCGGAGGTCCTCGACGGCGACGACTCTGGAGGGGTGCATGGCGTTCTCGGTGGCGGCGGTACTGGAGACCCTGGTCCTGGAACCGGTCGGACCGGACCGTTACCGCGCGGGCAGTCTGCCGGTCGAGCACGGGGTGGTGTTCGGGGGTCAGCTCCTGGCCCAGGCCCTGGTGGCGGCGCGCGTCGGGCACGAGGACAAGGTGGTGAAGACGCTGCACACCGTCTTCGCCCGCACCGCCCGGCCCGACGTCGCGCTGGACATCATCGTGACCCGCGTGCACCAGGGTCGCGCGCTGGCGAGCAGCACGGTGACCATCCAGCAGGGCGAGCGCGTCTGCGCCGAGTCCGTGGCGCTCCTGTCCGTCGACGAGCCCGACTTCATCCGGCACGCCGACACGCCGCCGGCGACCCTCGTCCCGCCGGCGGGCAAGGGCCCGGACGGCGGCGGCTGGCAGGTGGAGATCGACGGCGGGGCGGACATCAACGACCCGGCCGCGGTCGGCCCCCCGGACCTCGACGTCTGGAGCCGGTGGACAGGCGCGCCCGACGATCCCGGGATCAGCCAGGCGCTGGTGGCGTTCGCCACCGACGGCTTCCTCATCGGGACGGCGATGCGCCCGCACGAGGGCGTGGGGCAGGCGCAGGCGCACGTGACGGTCTCGACCGGCGTCCTGAGCCACACCCTCACCTTTCACGAACCGTGCCACGCGGGAGAGTGGACACTGCTCGCGCACCACAGCTCCTACGCGGGCCGCGGCCGCGCCTACGGCCGGGCGGACGTCTTCCGCGCGGGCGGCGACCTCGTGGCCTCCTTCGTGCAGGACAGCATGATCCGCCCGGCGACCCAGGGTGTCCCCCGGCGCCTCTAGCGCCGCCGCGGGATCCGGTCCGGGTGCCGTACGGATGTCGGCGTCCGCCCGCGTGGGCCGGGCCGACGGAGCGAGGAGTGGCATGGAGACCGAAGAGATCAGTGGCACGGAGCCGCGGTCGAGCCCCATCGCCGATCTCGGCATCACGGTGCGGGAGCAGGGGTCCGAGATGCACGGGACCCTCCCCGCCGTGCCCCGGTTGGCGGTGCCCGGAACGAGCTGGCTGCGGGCGTCGGCGCTGGCGACTCTCGCGGACATCCAGCTCGGGCTGCTCGTCGTCCGGGAGATCGCGCCGCGGATCCCGGTGACCCTCAGCCTCGAGGTGCACCTGTTCGAGGAGATCGCGGTGGGCGGCACCATCCACGGCGTCGGTCGGGTGGTCAAGGCGGGGCGCTCGGTCCTCGCCCTTGCGGTCGAGTTCCACGACGAGGCCGACCGTCCGGTCGGCAGCGGCCACTGCCTGTTCATGGCCTCGCCGGACCCGAGCCTGCGCATCCCGACGGGCCGCTGGGCGTTGGACCGGCTCTCCACCGTCGAGGGCTCGCTGAGCGTGCCGGTCGCCCAGCGGTTCGGCTGCCAGCGGCTCGAGCCGGGCGTCGCGTCCCTGCCCTGCACCAGCGAGGTGCGCAACTCCGCGCGGACGCTCAACGGCGGGCTCATCCCGCTCGTCGTCGAGGAGGCGGTGCTCTCGATGACACCGGGCGCGACGCTCGCGTCCCTGTCGCTGGAGTACCTGCGACCCGTCCGGCAGGGTCCGGCGCTCGCCCGGGCCCGGCTGCGGGGCGACGTCGGCACGGTCGAGGTGCACGACGCCGGCAGCGATGTTCTCGCGGTCATCGCGACGACCCGCGCCTTCCCTGGTCGCCCTGGCTCGTGAATGTCGAAATTGACATCGAAATTGTAATCGGGTTACGGTGAGCCGGTGGCGCACTCGAAGATCACACTTGGACTGAGCCTGGCCGGCACCCACGGGGACGCGGCGGCGCTCGCCGCGGTGGCGCGCCGCGCGGAGGAGTCGGGATACGACTCCGTGTGGACGAACGAGGCGTGGGGGAACGACGCGTTCACCCCGCTGGCCTACATCGCCGCGCTCACCAGCCGCCTGCGCCTGGGCACCGCCATCGCCCAGATGCCGGCGCGTACTCCCGCGACGACGGCGATGACGGTCCTCACCCTGCAGCAGATGTCCCAGGGGCGCGTCGTGCTCGGGCTCGGCGCCTCGGGGCCGCAGGTCGTCGAGGGCTGGCACGGGGTCCCGTACCGCGCCCCGGTGCAGATGACGCGGGAGTACCTGACCGTGCTGCGCAAGGCCCTCGCGGCGACCGAACGGCTGGAGTTCGCCGGCTCGATCTTCACCATCCCGTACAGCGGGCCGGACGCCACCGGGCAGGGGCGGGCCCTGCGTTCCCCGATGCCCGCCGCCGGGGACACCCCGATCCTCGTCGCCGCGATGGGGCCGAAGAACGTCGCGATGGCGGTGGCGGAGTCCGACGGCCTGCTTCCGTACCTGTGGAGCCCGACACACTGGCGCGGGAGCTGGGGCGAGGCGCTCGAGAAGGCGCCCGACGGATTCCAGGTGGCGCCGACCGTCCTCGCCTGCGTCGGCGAGGACATCGACGCCTGCCGGGACCAGGTCCGTCCCCGGATCGCGCTGCACATCGGGGGCATGGGCTCCCGCACGAAGAACTTCTACGCCGCCCTGGTCACCCGCTACGGGTACGCCGAGGAGGTCCGCCGGATCCAGGACCTGTACCTCGGTGGGAACCGCGCGGCGGCCAGCGCCGCCGTTCCCGACCAGCTCGTCGACGACCTGGCCCTGGTGGGCCCGCTCGCGCACATCGCCGACCAGCTCGCCCTGTGGCGGGAGGGGCCGCTGACCACGCTGATCGTGGAGCCGACCGACTTCGCCATGGTGGAGCCCATCGCGAGCGTGTGGTGACGCGGGCGGGTCGCGGCGCCGGCTGACCCCGACGCGGTTCCGGCAATTTATCGACATCGAGGTCGATTTCGATATTATGGCGGCACCCGTTGGCGTCAAGCCGCAGCCGTCATGATCGAATTGGAGGTGGACCGTGACGAACCAGGCGACCGAGCCGTGGATCTTCGACTTCGACAACCACTACTACGAGGCGGAGGACGCCTTCACGAGATACCAGGATCGCTCTCTGCGTAACCGAGGCGTGCGGTGGGTGGAGATTGACGGCCGGCGCCGCCTGCTCGTGGGCGGGTCCCTCAACTCCTACATCGCCAATCCGACGTTCGACCCCGTCGCGAAGCCGGGCGCGCTCTACGACTGGTACCGGGGAAACCCGCGCCAGCAGACGATCAAGGACGCCTTCGGCGAGCTCGAGCCGCGCCGCGCCGAGTACCGCGACCGCAAGAGTCGCCTCGCGGTCATGACGGCGCAGGGCCTGGCCGGCACGCTGCTGTTCCCGACGCTCGGGGTCGGCCTCGAGGACGCGCTGCGGGGGGATCCGCAGGCGTGCGCGAAGGTCTTCGAGGCGTTCAACCGGTGGCTCGACGACGACTGGGGCTACCGGTATGAGGGTCGGCTGTTCGCCGTGCCGTACATCCCCCTGCTCGACCCGGTCGCGGCCGCGGCGGAACTGGCCCGGGTGATCGAGGCCGGCGCCGTGGCGGTGAACGTGCGCAACGCGCCGGTCCCGGTGGCGGGCGGCTACCGCTCGCCGTTCGACCCCGTGTACGACCCGTTCTGGGGGCTTGCCGCCGAGGCGCGCATCCCTGTGGCGACGCACGCCGGGCTCGACGGCTACGACAGCCTGGTGCAGATGTGGGAACCGGGTGGCGAGGAGTCCTCGCTGTTCCGGTCGCCGCTGCGGGGCATCGTCACGAAGGGCCGCGCGGTCAGCGACTTCTACGCCGCCGCCGTCTGCCACAAAATCTTCGACCGGTTCCCCGCGCTGCGTTTCGCGAGCGTCGAGAACGGGGCGTCCTGGGTGCCCGAACTGCTCCACCGCCTGGACGACGCCGCCACCCGGAACCCGGGATACTTCCGCGAGCACCCGCGGGAGGTCTTCGGCGAGCATGTGTGGATCACTCCGTTCTGGGAGGACCACATCGACGAGCTGGTCGGCGATGTGCGGGTCGACCGGCTGCTGCTGGGCTCGGACTGGCCGCACGCCGAGGGCACCCGCGAGCCCGCCGACTTCCTGACCGAGTCGCTGAACGGGCTGTCCGACGCGGACGTCCGCCGCATCGCCCGCGACAACGCGCTGGACGTTCTGGGAATCCCGGCGGTCTGACCCGGGGGAGGGTGACCCGGCCAGGCGGTGTCCGGCCGATCATGGCGGGGGCGTTCGGACACCGGGGGGTGCAGAGCGATCGGTCGGCAGCGCAGCGGGCTCCTTCGCGCGGGCAAACCGGATACCGAGCCCCGCGGAGCGATCAACCAGAAGCGCGCACGGTCCCTCCAGGGGACAGATCGAGCACCGTGGTCCCTCTGAAACGCGGCGGCCCCTGATTATCGCCGCCCACCGTGACCTTTGAGCCCGCCGGCACACAGACGACTCGCCCACCAGCATGATTGCCCGGACACGACCTGGCGACGGCGAGGATTCAGCGGAGCGGGGCCGGTGGCGGCAGACTGTGGGTGAGCGCCGTTCGAGTCTCGTCGAAACTCAGCATTCCGGCGATCTGGCCGCACTCGGGCCGCGGATCCTCGTAGGACCACGCCACGTCCGCTGTGACGACGTCGGCCACCACCGCGTCCCAGTAGGACGCGACGCCTTTGTAGGCGCAGTAGCTGGTGGTCCCGCTCGGGCGGAGAAGGTCCCCGCGAACCCGCTCGGGGCTGACGTACAGGCGCGGCGCCAGGGCGGTCTCGTACACCCCGGTCGTGTCCGTGGTGTCCACGAGCACCACGCCCGCCACCTCGACGCGCAGCGATCTGCCGCCGCGCAGGCAGTCGACGCGGTGGTAGGGATTCCGCGGGTGCCCGAGGACCCTCTCCTCCTCCTCGTACCATTCGTCGATGTCGTCCCAGGGGACCCGCACGTAACCCGCGGCGGCCGGCTCGGGCGCGGGATCTCCCGCCAGAACGTCCGGGGCGGGAAAGGCGTAGGTCGGGGGTTGCCCCTGCCGGTGAACGAGCAGGACCCGCTCGCTGTCGACGACGGCGCGCCCGGCGACGAGGCCGCGGACGCGACGGGGATGGGGCTCGACGTAGAGGAGGGAGTCGGGCAGGCGGGCGCTGAAACGGCCGGCCGGTCGCGCGGCGAGCGGGCCATGCCCGGTCGTGAGGCTCACAGCGCGGTCCGGTCGTCATCCGCGTGTCCGCCGCCGGGGAAAGCACGCACCATGGCGTCGACGGTGAACGAGGCGACGAGTTCCTGCGATTCGGTGTGGACGTCGCAGACGGAGTGGGTCATGCCGTCGCCGGCGAAGGTGGACCGGTGGTGGTAGCGCAGCCAGCGATCGGCGCGCACGTCGGCGTGCAGCGAGATGCTGATGGCGTTGATGCCCATCGACAGGCTTCGATGGGCCTGGTTCTGGCTTACGGCCGCGTGCGGCCGCAGCGCCGCGGCGATCGAGAGGTGGCCGGTGAACTGCGCGAGCAGGCCGGCATGCAGGCACGGGTCGGCCGGCACCGACCGGAAGCGGACCCACGCGTCGATCTCGGGTGGTCCGATCGGCGCGTCCGGAGCCTCCGAGTAGCCGCCGTCGACCATCCGGATGTCGCGGCCCAGGACCGACATGTCGTACGGCTCGCTGTCGTACGGCCCGGGGCAGGCCGGTGGCGCGCCGCCGTGGCGGACGACGTCCGCCGCCGTGGCGTCGAGCAGCAGGGTGCCGATGGCGCGGCCCCGCCCGTTCTGCGCGACGCGGGCGGTCAGGGTGGTGAAACTGCGTCCCGAGCTCACCTCGGTCAGCGTGAACTCCAGCGGCTCGCGGGCGTCGGCGGCCCGGTGGAACACCATGTGCGCGGAGACGACCCGCCGGCCCGGCGCGTGGCGCCCGGCCGCCACGATGGCCTGGCCGAGCATCTGGCTCGCCTCGACGACCGGTCGACGCACGTCGGCGAGGGCGACACTGACGTAGTGGTCGTCGCCGACGGGCCGCACGTTCATGATGTCGATCAGGTCGGCCGCGTCGCCCCAGGTCGGAAAGCGCTTGACGGTGACATCGCGGAGCTGGGTGTCGTCGGTGGCATCGACCAGTTCCACCCGCACCCGGTCGTGGTCGAAGGCGGCCAGCTCCGCCAGCCAGCCCAGCTCCGGCGCGGGCTGGGAGTAGCACCACGCCAGGTCGCGCCCGTCGACGGCGGTTGTACCCGCCGGGTCGCCGCCGGCGTCCTCGCGCGCCCACCCGCCGCGAGCCACCGGTGACGTCGACGCCTCGCCGCTCCAGCGCCGACCGGTGCCCTTGACCGGGCAGACGACCTCGCCGGTGTCCTCGAACAGATCGAACCGCACGTCGGAACGGGGGAAATACAGAACCGGCTCCTGGCCGGTCTCCCGCACCACGACCGCCGCCGTCGATTCCGCCACAAGCTGGCCGGCCCACCAGGCCCGGGCCCGGTACGGGCAGGACTGACGGGAGATCGTCCGCCCGGCCGCCGGCGCGGCGTCGCCGGTCTCGAGCCTCGTCCCCGCGCCGTGCGTCGTTGCTATCATCATGCGACCTATCTTAACGTTGACGTCTACGTCAATAAACCTGAAACTGGTGAGATGACGGTGGCGACTGCTGGTGAGCTGCTCCGCGCTCGGGCCGAGGACGAGTCCCCCGCGCTCCTGATCGGGCAGGACAGGTGGACCTATCGGGAGCTGGTCGAACAGGCCTGCCGTCGGGCGGCGCTGTTCGAGGAGGTCCGTGACCCGGCGCGCCCGCCGCATATCGGCGTCCTGCTCGACAACGTGCCCGACTACGTGTTCTGGCTGGCCGCGGCCGCGCTGTCGGGCTCCGTCGTGGTGGGCATCAACGCGACCTACCGCGGTGACCAGCTGGGACAGCTGATCCGGCACTCCGACTGCCAGCTGCTCGTGACCGCGTCCGGCTACCAGGAGTTGCTGGCGGGCGCGGGGAGCGGGCTGGCCGACGATCGGACCCTGGTGGTCGACTCCCCGCAGTACGCCGATCGGCTGGCGGGGTGTCCCACCGCGTTGCCTGACCGGGTGCCGCGGGCGGAGGACCTGTTCCTGCTCATCTTCACCTCCGGCTCCACCGGACTGCCGAAGGCGGTGCGCTGCACGCAGGGCCGGTTCGCCCGCACCGGCGCCCACGTGGCCGGGGTCGCGCGGCTCGGCGGCAGCGACGTGGTGTACTCGCCGCTGCCGCTGTTCCACTCCAGCTCGCTGTTCACCGGCTGGTCGTCGGCGTTGAACACGGCGGTGCCGCTCGCGACCAGGCCGCGGTTCTCGGCGTCGAACACCCTGGTGGACGTCCGCCGGTTCGGCGCGACCATATTCACCTACACCGGCAAGGTCCTCAACTACCTGCTGGCCACCCCGCCGCATCCCGACGACGCCGACTGCTCCCTGCGGTTGGGCATCGGCAACGAGGCGTCGACCCGGGACATCCGCACCTTCGCCCGCCGCTTCGGCTGCACCGTGCGCGACAGCTACGGGTCCACCGAGGGTGTGATTGTCATCCGGCGCGATCCGTCGATGCCCGAGGGCGCCCTCGGCCGCGCCGATCCGCTGGTCAAGGTGCTCGACCCGAGCACCTTGGTGGAACGTCCGCCGGTGGTGTTCGGCGCCGACGGGCGCCCCGCCAACCTCGAGGAGGCGGTGGGTGAGATCGTGCACACCGCGCCAAGCAGTGACTTCGAGGGCTACTACAACAACGCCTCCGCCACGTCGGCCCGGTTCCGAGACGGCGCCTACTGGTCCGGCGACCTCGCCTACCGCGACGCCGACGGCTGGCTGTACTTCGCCGGACGGTCGAACGAGTGGCTGCGCGTCGACGGGGAGAACTTCGCCGCGGCGCCGGTCGAGACCATCGTCGCCCGCCATCCGGACGTGCGTTCCGTCGCCGTCTACGCGGTGCCCGACGACCCGGTGGGCGACCGCGTCATGGTCGCGCTCGAACTGCGCGAGGGCACCGAGTTCGACCCCGGCGCGTTCGACGACTTCCTCGCCGCCCAGCCCGACCTGGGCCCGAAGTGGCTGCCGGCCTTTGTCCGGGTCACCGCGGAGCTGCCCAAACTCGCCAGCATGAAGATCGACAAGATGCGGCTGCGGCGGGAGGCATGGCGGGTCGAGGACGTCGTCTGGCGCCCGGCACGAGGCGGTCCGCTGCGCCCACTTGACGATGCGGCGCGCCAGCGCCTCGATCCGCTCCTCGGCACGGATCGCACTCCAGGCTCTTCGCCGGCGAGATCGTGACGGGCCCCGGAGCCATGGCCGGGGGAGGACTTCCTCTGCTCGGGTCGACCGGAACTCAGTGGCCGGCCGGGCGCACGGGTTCGTCCCGTAGCTGCAGCGCGTTGACGAACAGGGCGGTGATCTGGTCCACACCCTCGTCGAAATCGAAGTCGACGTGCTGCTGGACCAGCCACATCTCGGCGAAGCGGGCGACCATCGCGCCCAGCGCGAAGGCCGCCAGGACCGGATTGACAGCTTCGTCGACGAACCCGCGGCGCTGCAGCTGCCGGATCGAGACCACCACCCGATCGGTGTCCCGCCGCTGGTGTTCGAACCGGGCGGAGTTCAGCTCGGCGTCGTACCGACTCACCTGCTCGATCACGCCGATGATGCGCGCTTCCTTGCGGTAGTTGTCCAGATACTCCCAGTTGCTCGCCCGGATGCGCTCGCGTGGCGTCAGGCTGGATCCGGGCTCGAAGATCACCGTGTCGAGCGGGGTGTTGAGGAAGTCGCTCAGCGCCATCGCGACCTCGCGGAAGATCTGTTCCTTGGAGTCGAAGTAGTGATAGAAGGAACCGTGCGAGAGGCCGGCCTTCTCGGCGATGTCCGAGATGCGGGCTTCGAGGAATCCGTCCTCCTCGAAGACCGCCTTGGCGGCGTCGAGCAGCCGCGCCCGTGTCGCCGCGCCCTTCCGTGAGCGCGGCCCATTCGGTTTATCACGCTCAATCGGCTCGACCGTTGGCAAGGTCATCTCCTTTTCCGTCTCCTTTTCCGTCTCCTTTGTCGCAGCTCCTGGACCGTCTTCATCGTTGCAGCCGGACGGGAGCTACGTCACTCGATTGTACTGGCTGACGGGAGTCGTCTGGCGGGTTTGGAGGTGACCAGGGTCGCCCTCTTCATGCTGCCGCTTGCATTCGCTGTGTGGCGACGAGTCCGATCGACGCTTTTCGTCCCCGCGGTTCCCGCGACCCGTCACCGTGATGCTTTTCTGTCGCGGCGCCCCGCGGGCCACCGCTATCGACCAGCGCCGGGTGGGCCTGCTCGCGGGCGGACCCGCCACTCGTCCGTTGGCAGCCTTCCTGGCGGTCGACTGGCTGACGGTAGTCGATGAAATATCGAAGAAATCTTTCGATGATTACTTCGTAATGTCTTCGCGAGTTTTCCAGGAAGATGTGCGGCGACCATCTGCCGTCATCTCCTTTCGGGATCGGCGGATCGGCGGTCCGGTATTCCCCACGCCTGCTGGCGCGATGGTCCGCGCAGCGGGGGATCCGGGGTTGACACGCCGCGCCGGGCCGGTATGGGCGCGGGGGAGGGCCGGCGGGGTTCATGCCGGCGGCGCGGGTGGAGCTGGCCCGGTCGGTCGGTCGCTCCCGGTCGGTCGCTCTCGGCCGTCGGGCGGGCGGGTCGGCGGCGGCCCGGAGCCTTGTCGGCGCCCGAGCCCCGGCGGATCGGCCGCCGGAAGACCTCTCGTCAGGCCCGGCGCGGCGGCGCAGGGGAGCGTCGGCCCCGCGGCGTCGGACGGCAGTACTTATTTTGACGTCGATGTTGACAAATGGTGGGTGGAGGCGGTGTCATGGTCGGGTGGTAAGGGATGGGTGGACCCGCGGGCCGCGAGGCCGCCGAGCCGGGGCGGACGGCCCTGGTGACCGGCGCCGGGACCGGAAGGCTGTCCCGGTAACCGGTGGCACGTCACGGCTTACCGTCACCGACGAACCAGGGCCGGCGGGCTCCACGTCCGCGTCGCCGGCCCCACCGCCGATCCGGCGGATCGACCGCGCGCCCGGTGCTCCCAACACCGGGCCAGGTCGGCATTGCCGTGTGTACGCAGGATGTGTGTACGCAGGATGGGTCGGGCGCCGGCCGGACCGACGGGTTCTCCGTCGGCGTCCGGGGCGGCCGGCCCGCCATCCTGCTCGATAAAGGAAGAGTCCTATGTCGTTTTCGCAGCCCTTTGCCATTTTCGATGCCGACAACCACATGTACGAGACGGAGGAGGCGTTCACCAAGTTTCTGCCCGAGCAGTTCAAGGGTGCGATCCGCTACGTGCAGGTGGATGGCCGGACGAAGATCGCGGTCAGAGGCCAGATCAGCGAGTACATCCCCAATCCGACCTTCGAGGTCGTCGCCCGGCCCGGTGCCCAGGAGGACTACTTCCGGCACGGGAACCCGGAGGGCAAGTCCTTCCGTGAGATCGTCGGGAAGCCGATGCGCTCCATTCCGGCGTTCCGCGATCCGGCGGCACGGCTGGCTCTGATGGACGAGCAGGGGATCGACCGTTCGCTCATGTTCCCGACTCTCGCGAGCCTCCTCGAGGAGCGGATGCGAGACGATCCCGAGCTCACCCATGTCGTCATCCACGCGTTGAACGAGTGGATGCACGAGACCTGGTCGTTCAACTACGAGAACCGGATCTTCTCGACGCCGGTCATCACGCTGCCCATCGTCGAGAAGGCGATCGCCGAACTCGACTGGTGTGTCGAGCGAGGCGCCCGCGCGGTCCTGATCCGCCCGGCCCCGGTTCCCACCCACGGCGGCTCGCGGTCGTTCGCTCTGCCGGAGTTCGACCCCTTCTGGAAGCGGGTGGTGGAAACCGGGGTGCTCGTCGCGATGCACTCCTCCGACAGTGGTTACAGCCGGTACGCCAACGACTGGGAGGGCAGCGGGCGGGAGTACCTGCCGTTCCAGCCGAACGTCTTCCGGATGATCGGGCAGTGGCGGCCGATCGAGGACACGGTGGCCTCCCTGATCTGCCACGGCACGCTGTCGCGGTTCCCCGAGCTGAAGATCGCGGTCATCGAGAACGGGGCCTCCTGGGTGGCGCCGCTGCTCAAGAACCTGCGCGACCTGTACAAGAAGCACCCCCACCAGTTCGCCGAGGAACCGGTGACCGTGCTGCGGCGCAACATCCACGTCAGCCCGTTCTGGGAGGAGGACATGGCCGTGCTGAGTGGCCTGCTGGGGGTCGAGCGGGTGCTGTTCGGGTCGGACTACCCGCATCCCGAGGGGCTGGCCGACCCGGCCAGTTACGTCAACGCGCTGAAGGACCTCAGTGACGAGGACAAGGCCAAGATCCTCGGCGGCAACATGGACAGGTTGATCCCGGTATGATCCGGCGGGACCAGGACCGCCGGACCGGCCTCGACGGCGCCGGCCAGCGGGGGGGAGACGGCGACCGTGCTCTTTGAGTTCGATGCCGAGCAGCGGCTGTTGCAGAAGACCGTCCAGGACGTGGTCGCGAAGGAATGCCCACCGGCGCTGGTCCGCGCCGTCGCCGACGACGACGCGGACATCCGCCCGCTGTGGCAGGTGTACGCGGAGCTCGGGTGGACCGAGCTGGTGGATCCGACCGAGACGGTGGAGCTGGCGATCGTCCTGGAGGAGCTCGGCCGCGCCGTCGACCCCACGGCGTACCTGGCGACGACCACCTGGTTCGCCCCGTTGGCGCCCGGCGTCGCGCAGCCGGGCCAGACGGGCAGCGCGGTGTTCGACGGGGTGACGGCGCGGCCGGACGGCCAGGGCTGGCTGCTGGACGGCACCGCCCGGTTCGTCCTGGACGGTGACCGGGCCGACTGGCTGGCCGTCGTGACCCCGCAGGGGGTGTTCACGGTTCCCTCCTCAGCGGCGGTGGCCACGCGCACGCCCGTCTTCGACCCGCTGCTGCACGTCGCGGACGTCCGGTTCGAGGGCGTCGCGGTCACCGGCGGGAACCTCAGCGGGGCCGATCCGCAGCGGGGCCGGCACATCGCCCTGACCGGCATGGCCCTGACGATGATCGGCGCCTGCCGCCGGATCCTCGACCTGGTCCTCGAACACGTGCGCACCCGCGAGCAGTTCGGCGCGCGGATCGGTTCGTTCCAGGCCGTCGCGCACAAGGCCGTGGACATGCACGTCGCGATCGAACGGGCGCGGGCACTGGCCTACTTCGCTGCGCTGACGATCGCCGCGGACGACCCGCGTCGCCGGGTGGCCGCGTCGATGGCCAAGGCGGCGGCGGGGGAATGCCAGTCCGTGGTGTTCCGCAACGGCTTCCAGTTGTTCGGCGGAATGGGCTTCACCTGGGAGAACGACCTTCAGTTCGCACTCAAGCGGGCGAAGGCGGGCGAGCTGCTGCTCGGCGGCGCGGCCGAGCATCGGGCGCTGATTGCCAAGGAGTACCGTGCAGCTGACATTTGATGCCGAGGTCGAGCGGTTCCGGGCCGAGTTCGTCGCGTTCCTCGACGCGAACATGCCCACCGCCGAGGAGGCGACCGAACGGTCCCGTTCCAGCGCGCACATTCCCGCCTGGGCCCGGCGCTGGCAGCGACTCCAGTTCGACGAGGGCTGGCTGCTGCCCGGCAACCCGCCGGAGTTCGGCGGCCGCAACGCCGGCATTCTCGAGCAGTACGTCCACCTGGAGGAACTGGGCCGACGCCACATTTACCACAGCTTCAACCCGCAGGGACTGGGCATCATCGCGGCCTCGTTGTTGTCCTTCGGCACCGACGAACAGAAACACCGCTGGGCCGTGCCGATCCTGCGGGCGCAGATCACCGCGGCGCTCGGCATGAGCGAGCCCGGCGCCGGGTCCGACCTGGCGTCGCTGCGCACCCGCGCGGTCCGCGACGGCGACGACTTCGTGGTCAACGGGCAGAAGATCTGGACCTCCGGCGCGCACGACGCCGACGTCCTGCTCACGTTCGTCCGCACGGATCCGGATGCGCCGAAGCACCGAGGCATCAGCGTCCTGCTCATTCCCACCAGCACACCCGGTGTCACCCGCCGTCCCTTCGGTTCGGTCGTCAGCCGCGACGATCTCGACTTCAACGAGGTCTTCTTCGACAACGTGCGGGTGCCCGCCGAGAACCTCGTCGGCGAACTGAACCGGGGCTGGCACGTCGCCAACGGCTCGCTCGGCCACGAACGCACCCTGCTGTGGCTGGGTTTCTCCCACCGGTTGGACGACCTGCTGGCCGACTTCACACCCGTCGGCCCGCTCGACGCCGACCAGTACGCCACGCTCGCGATGGACGCCCTGGCCCTGCGGCTGCTCGGATCCGCGGCGCTGGCCCGCGCCGCGCGGGACGAGCAGGACGTCCCGGCGCTGTCGGTGCTGAAGGTGTTCGGCTCGGAGGCGTCCCAGCGCCACACCGAACGGGCGCTGGAGTCGGCCGGGCCCGCGGCGCTGCTGCATCCGGCGAGAACCGCGCCCGACCACCACCTGCGCCTGGACACCGACGGTGCCGGCTGGTTCGAGCGTTACGCCCGCAGTTTCGCCGGCACCATCGCCGGCGGCACGTCGGAGATCCAGCGCACGATCATCGCCGAGCGGGTGCTGGGACTGCCGCGGAGCTGACGGGCGACGGCGACGCCGGCTTGGCCCACGAGACCCACACCACGCGGCGGAGGCACCCTTGACGACCTGCGAACCGGGCACGGACCCCGCCGTGCTGGCCGACGGATTCGTGTTCGCGGAGGGACCCCGCTGGCGTGACGGGCTGCTGTGGCTCTCCGACATGCACGGCGAGGCGGTGTACACCCTCGACCCGGACGGTCGGATCGAGGTCAGGCTGGCGTTGCCGGGGCGCAAGCCCTCGGGACTCGGCTTTCTCCCGTCAGGGTCGGTGCTTGTCGTGTCCATGACCGACCGGGTGCTGCTGCGCCTGGACCCGGACGGGACCTGCTCGGTGCACGCGCGGCTGGACGCCCTGGTCACCGACGAACTGAACGACATGGTGGTGGCGGCCGACGGCACCGCGTTCGTCGGCAGCTACCCGACCGGGGACGACACCGGGGTGCTCATCCGCGTGGACCCCGACGGCACCGCCGCCGTCGCCGCGGACGGGATGCGCTTCCCGAACGGTTCGGCCATCTCCCCGGATGGGCGGACGCTGATCGTGGCCGAGTCCAAGGCGAGGTGCCTCACCGCGTTCGACCTCGACCCCGGTGGACGCCTCAGCGGGCGCCGGGTCGTGGCGGATGATCTCGGCGCGGCTCCTGACGGCATCGCCCTGGACGCCGAAGGCGCGGTGTGGGCGGCTTTCCCGCTCGCCCACGAGTTCCGGCGGATCTCCCCGGGCGGGGAGGTCACCGACCGGATCGCGACCGGCGAGCGGATGGCGATCGCCTGTGCCCTGGGTGGGGCCGACCGCCGGACGCTGTACCTGCTGTCCGCCGCCAACTGGCACGCGGCGACGCTGGCCGGTGCCCGTACGTCCGTCGTCGAGACTCTGCGCGTGCGCGTGGCGGGCGCCGGTCTTCCCTAGAACGCGTCGGGCAGGATCTCCTCGAGCAGGATCCGGGTGACGGCGCCCGGGTCGCCGGTACCGGCCACCGGCATGAACAGCAGGTGGCGGGCGCCGGCCGCGACGAAGTCCCGCAGCCGGCGGGTCACCTCATCCGGTGTGCCCACCGCCGCGACGCGGTCGATCAGCGGGCGAACGTCCTGGTCGTAGGTGCCACCAAGGGACCGCGCCGCCTCCTGGCGGGCCCGCGATCCGTCCTTGTCGACGTTGACGAAGATGAAGGCGCACCAGTCGAACTGGCGCAGGTCGCGCCCGGCCTCGTCGGCGACGGCCCGGATCGTCGCGACCGACGCGGCGTAGCGACGCGGCGAGTAGAGGTAGGGCATCCACCCGTCGCCCAGGACCGCCGCGCGTCGCATCGCCGGTTCCGTCCGGCCGGCGACGAGGATCGGCGGCCCCGCGGCCTGTGCCGGCGCCGGGTGCACCCGGACGTCGCGCATCGGGTAGTAGCGCCCGTCGTGCGAGATCTCCTGCCCGGTCCACAGCCGGCGTAGCAGCCCGATGGCCTCGTCGAGGCGCCGACCCCGCTCGGTCAGGGGCACCTGGCAGGCGCGGAACTCCTGCGGATACTCGCCGCCGACCCCGACGCCGAGCATCAACCGGCCACCGGTGGCCCGGTCGAGATCCGCCACCTGCTTCGCGATGATTGCCGGCGGGTAGAGCGGCAGCAGGAGTACCGAGGTGCCGAGCCGCACCCGGTTCGTCACCGCCGACAGGCGGGCCAGGCTCATCATCACCTCCGGCGACGGGTTGCGGGAGGCCACGTGTCCTCCCGTCCACAGCGAGTCGACGGCGAGTTCGTCGGCCCGGACGGCGAGGTCGAGGTTGTCGCCGACGACGAGGCCGACCCGGACGGGCCGGTCGTCGACGGTCATCGCCGCGCCAACCGAACGGGCGCGGACCACCGGCGGTCGCACGGAATCTCGCGCCGACGTCCGGCGGCCGCGAAAGGTCTCATGTGTCTCCCCACGAGATGGGCCCGATCGGCTGCCGTCGATCGCGGCCGGGTGGAAGTCACCCACTGCCGGGCCGAATTCGGGAATTCGTCACCGACGGGCGGTATGGCTGGCCTGTCGAGTGCGAGCGGCGGTTCGGGACAATGCCGGCCCGACCTCACCGAGCCTGACATCCACCGCTGGCTGGTGAGCCCTGAAGACGGCAGGCGTCGCGCGGAACTCTGCCCCGGGTGGCCCCGCATTCTACCCCGGGCGCCGCCTTGCACGCAGGTAACCCGTCCGTACCTGGACGTCGAGGAGAAGAGCAATGACTCTTCCCCCTGTTTTTGATCCATAGCACATCGGGGGGCTGGCGGCAGGACCTGGCCGGTGCCGCGGAATCTGTGGCCGAGGCTGAAACCCGCCGAATCGGGAGCCGCGGAATGCGTGTGTTGTTGGCGATGGCCGGGCCGCCCGGGAACGCGACGAAAGGCTGCGCGGGGAGCAGCTGATGGCCGACGCCGAAGTGATCGTCGTGGGCGTCGGTCCGACCGGCCTGTCCCACCGCTGTCGACCGCTGGTGGCGATGGATTTCCCATCGGCGGCGGCCGATCAGGCGTGGCCGGGGGAGGCTCTGTGGTAGGCTCGAACTCGACATCAATATCGAGGTCTGTCGCGAGTGCGTGAGTGGAGGATGCGGTGGTGCCGCGGTTGCCATGGGGTGACGATGCGTCTGCGTACGCTGCCGCCTTTGAGGTGTGGCTGGCGTCCCCGCCCGCCGAGTTGCGTGCCGCCACCCGGCCGATCGCCTCCTACGAGGAACGCGTCGCGGTGACGTCGGCCCTGATGCGCGTGCTGTTCGACGAGGGCTGGGCTCGTTACGGGTGGCCGACGCAGCTCGGTGGGCTCGGCGGCGACATCCTGCACCGGGCCGCCATGTGGGAGGCGCTGGCGCGCCACGGGCTGCCCGCGATGGCGCTGTTCGAGCACCTGGAGGTCCTCGCGCCCACGCTTGTCGCGATGGGGGAGCCGGGCTTCCTGGCGGAGGTGCTGCCGCAGTTCCTGCGCGGCGAACAGCTGTGGTCGCAGGGCTTCTCCGAGCCCGAGTCAGGGTCGGACCTCGCCGCCGTGCGCACCCGCGCGGTGGCCGTCGACGGCGGTTACGCGATTACCGGCCGCAAGATCTGGACGAGCTGGGCGCGCTACGCCACCTGGTGCCTGGTCCTCGCGCGCACCGGCACCGTCGCGTCGCGCCACCGCGGTCTCACCGCGTTCGCCGTCGACCTGCGCTCCCCGGGCGTCGAGGTCCGGGCGATCGAGCAGGCCAACGGCACGGACGAACTCGCCGAGGTCACCTTCGACGACGTCCTCGTCGGGCCGGGCCGGATCGTCGGCGAGCTGAACGGTGGCTGGCGGGTCGCGATGCACATCCTGAGCCACGAACGCGGCACCTTCGCCTGGTTCCGCCACAACTTCCTGTACCGCCAGGTGCTGGACGCCCTCGCCCACGGCGAACCGGCCGGCGACGCGCTGCTCGGCGACGCCCTGCTCGACCTGGCCGCGGTGCGCGCGAGCAGCTATGCGGCGTTGCGGTCGCATGCCGCCGACGTGCTGCTGGGTGCCCGGGCGACGTTCGTGAAACTGCACCTGGCGTCCAGCGAGCAGGCGGTCCAGAACTGGCGGCTCGCGAGCGACGCGGACCTCGCCGTCGGGATCCAGGACGACGAGGCCGCCGCCCAGCGCCAGGACTACCTCTTCTCCCGCATCGTCACCGTCTATGGGGGCTCGCAACAGATGCAGCTCGACACCATCGCCAAGCAGATCCTGCGCCTGCCATGACCTCGACGATCGAACAGACCGACCACGAGTTTCTCGACGCCGCGTGCCGCACGCTGCGCGCCCCGGCGGGCGATACCGATCCGCTCGACGCGCTGGGCTGGTGGGACCTGCTGGCGGACCTCGCCGACCGCGACGTCCGCGGTGCCGCGTTGGCGCTGTTCCGCGCCCAGGGCCGGGAGCTGGCCAGTTCGACCGCGCTGGGCGCGCTGATCGCCCAGCCGTTCGCCGCGCTCACCGGGCACGCGCCGGGTTCCCTCGTCGCGGCGATATTC
>NZ_JALKFU020000289.1 GCF_023242965.2 Frankia sp. AgKG'84/4 | reverse complement strand
GTGCGCGGCGCCGCCGAGCGGCCGGGTGAAGCGGCACCCAGTGGCCGGCGCCCGGCCCCGCCCAGCGGTGTCACCTGGCGCGCGGTGGTGCTGGACGTCGTCGAGGTCGTCGCCGCCCAGACAGCGTTCGTGGTTCTGATCGCCCTCGTGGTGCGCTCCGGGCCCGCCCAGCCGGCGCCGTTGTCGGCCGTGACCGGCACGGTCGTGTTCGCCCTGCCCGCGGCGTTGCTGGGGGCCCTCGCCGGCCGGCATCGGCTGCGGGCGGCGTGGCGCACGCTACCGGTGTGGCTGCGCACCCCCCTGCTGTGCGGGGCGGGCGCGTTCGCCGCCCTCATCGCGGCGGTCTCCTTCGGGGTCGCGCTGGTCATCGCCGCCACGCTGCCCGAGGTCGCGGGAGCGGAGCGGGCACTCGACGTCGGCGTCGTCGGCGGGCTCGGGCTCGCCGCAGTTCAGTTGGCCCTGGTGCCCAACCTGGTGCTGTGGGCGCTGTCCTACGCCCTCGGCCCCGGTTTCCGTACCGGGCCGGGACTGGTCCGGGCCGACGTGGTCCATCCCGGAACGGTGCCGGACCTGCCGGTTCTCGCCGCCCTGCCCCCGAACGCGCTACCGCAGCCCGGCTGGCCGCTGCTGCTGGTGGTGCCGATCGTGGCCGGCATCGTCTGCGGAATCATGGTGCACCGGGCCGGGGCAGCCGGCCGATCGCGCGAGCGGCTGGGCGCCGTGCTGGTCGCGGGCACCGTTTGCGGGATTCTGGTCGGTCTGGCCTGCCAGGAGTCGCTGGGACGGGTCGGTGGCGCCGGGGGACACTACGGGCCGGTCGCCGCCTGGCAGTGCGGGCTGCTGGCCGGCGGCGAGGTCGCGCTGGTCGGGCTGCTGCTGGTCGGCGGGATCGACCTGGCGGTGAGACGGGCCGAACGGCCGTTTCTGGCCCAGGACGCGGAGCCGTCCTTCTGGCGCCGCCGGATGACGCTGCCCGCCTCGCGACGGACGGCGTGGACCTCCCGCCGGACCGACTGAGGCGGCCTGGTTCGGGGCCGGCCTGGTTCGGGGCCGGCCTGGTTCGGTGCCGGCCTGGTTCGGTGCCGGCCTGGTTCGGTGCCGGTCTGGTTCGGGGCCGGCCTGGACCGGTGCCGGCTGGCGGGCGCGGCGCGGTCGGCGGCGGAAACTGTCGGTGCCGGCGACTACGGTTGCCCCGTAGCGGATCATCCTCACGGAGGTCGTCGTGCCGGTCGCGGTCGCCCATATCCGAGCTGAGGCCAGCCAGCTGCGCGAGCTGGGCTGGTCCTACCGCCGCATCGCCCGCCGGTTGCAGGGGCGGCATCGCCTCGGTGCGCTGGTGGCGTTCCGGCTCGCGCATGGCTGGACGCAGGAGGAGGCGGCCCGCCGGTGGAACGAGCGCTGGCCGGCTGCCGGTTCGGCCAAGACCGGCAAGACCTGGTCGTACTGGGAGAGCTGGCCGGCGAAGGGCGGGCGGGCCCCGTCGGCGGCGGTGCTGTGGCGCCTCGCCGAGCTGTACCTGTGCCGGCCTGGTGATCTGCTCGACGGACCGGATTTCGGCGAGCTCGATGCCAGCGTGGACGTCGGGGGCGAGCGGGTGCCGGAGTGCTGGTGCCGCAGCGGTGACGACGACGGCTGCGCCGGGCTTCCTCCGGTGGCGGCGGCGCTGGCCTCACCGCGGGCGCCCGACCGGCCGTCGGCGGCGGTGATCGAGCAGCGGTTGGCCGGACTGGTCGCCGGCTGGGTGCCGGCTGCATGACCCCTGCGGTGACCGTCCGGTCCTCGAGCCGTGCGTGCACCTGGCGGGCCCTGGGGATGGTCGAGCCCGGCGGACAGGGGCGTACGGGGCGGGCGTTGCCAGTACAGTCGGACCGGTCACCATCGCTGGCCTGCGCCCGTGGCATCGGGAGCGCCGGCGGTTGCGGGTCGCCGTCACTTGGCGTCCGCCGACGGACCTCCGGCGCTCGCGGGCTGCGAACGTCGTCCAGTGTGGTTATGCCCAGCTTTGGTTACGGAGTGTGTTTGTGTCTGCTCGCCTCGTTGTTCTCGCCTCGGGGGCGGGAACCACCCTGCAGGCGATCCTCGACGCCGCCGGAGATCCGGGGTTCGGCGCGACCGTCGTGGCGGTCGGGACCGATCGGGACGGCACCGGCGCGCGGGAGCGGGCGGTGGCCGCCGGCATCCCGGTGTTCACCGAGCGCCTCGAGGACCATCCCGACCGCGAGGCATTCAATGTCGCGACCGCGGCGCGGGTCGCCGCGTTCCAACCCGACCTGCTCGTGCTCGCGGGCTATATGAAGATCCTCAGTCCGCGGGTCATCGGCCGGTTCCCGACCATCAACACCCACCCGTCGCTGCTGCCCGCCTTCCCGGGGGCGAGCGCGGTGCGCGATGCGCTGGCGGCTGGGGTGAAGGTCAGCGGCGTGACGGTGCACTGGGTCGACGAGGGTGTCGACACCGGCCCGATCATCGCCCAGGAAGCGGTCCCGGTCGAGACCGGCGACACCGAGCAGGCGCTGCGAGCACGGATCCAGGCGGTCGAGCGAGGGCTGTTCGTCACGACGATCGCCCAGATCGTCCGTGCGGCGGGCGCGCTGGGCGGGCACCAGGTACCGGCAGATGTTCACGTCCAGGAGGAAGCATGACGTCATCGGGCGAAGCCGTGGCCGGCCAGGGCGAAGCCGCCCAGGGAGCCGAGTCGGCGGAGGTGATCCCCACCGGGCATCGGCCGTTGCGCCGGGCGCTGGTCAGCGTCTACGACAAGAACGGCCTGGACGTGCTCGCCGAGGCGTTCCTGGCGGCCGGGGTCGAGGTGGTCTCGACCGGTTCCACCGCCGAGGTGCTGGCCCGCCACGGCCTGCCGGTGACGCCGGTCAGCACGGTGACCGGCTTCCCGGAGGTGCTCGGCGGCCGGGTGAAGACGCTGCACCCCAGGGTGCACGCCGGCCTGCTCGCCGACCTGCGTAACGCCGAGCATGCCGAGGTGCTGGCCGACCTCGACATCGCGCCGTTCGACCTGGTCGTGGTGAACCTGTACCCGTTCGCCGCGACCGTCGCCGCGGGTGCCAGTGAGGACGAGGCGGTCGAGCAGATCGACATCGGCGGACCCACGATGATCCGTGCGGCCGCGAAGAACCACGCGTCGGTCGCCGTCGTCGTCTCCCCGCAGGACTACGCCGGGCTGGCGGAGGCCGTCCGCGGCTCGGGCTACGACCTGTCGGCCCGTCGCCGGCTGGCGGCGAAGGCGTTCGCGCACACCGCCGCCTACGACGTGGCAGTGTCCTCCTGGTTCGCCAGCGCCGTCGCCCCCGACGAGATCGCCCGCGAGACCGGCTGGCCCGACGTGCTCTCCGCCCAATGGCACCGGGCCGACGTGCTGCGTTACGGCGAGAACCCGCACCAGCGGGCCGCCCTGTACGTCGAGACCGGCGCCGACCGGACCGCCGGCCTGGCCGGCGCGCACCAGCTGCACGGCAAGCAGATGTCGTACAACAACTACACCGACACCGACGCCGCCCGCCGGGCCGTCCACGACTTCAGCGAGCCGGCCGTCGCGGTGATCAAGCATGCCAACCCGTGCGGCATCGCGATCGGTACGACGATCGCCGAGGCCCACCGCAAGGCGCATGCCTGTGACCCGGTCTCGGCGTTCGGCGGTGTGATCGCGACGAACCGGCCGGTCACCGTGGAACTCGCCGAGCAGATCGCCGAGATCTTCACCGAGGTCGTCGTGGCGCCGGCGTACGAGCCCGGCGCGGTGGAGATCCTCTCCCGCAAGCCGTCCATCCGGCTGCTGGAGTGCCCGGCGCCGCCGCACCAGCGGGGTGTGGAACTGCGGCAGATCAGCGGTGGCCTGCTGCTGCAGTCGCGGGACGCGGTCGAGGAGCCGGGCGACGAGCCGACCGGCTGGACCCTGGAAGCCGGCGCGCCCGCGGACGACGCGCTGCTGGCGGACCTGCGCTTCGCCTGGCGCGCGGTGCGGTCGGTGAAGTCCAACGCGATTCTTCTTGCCACCGACGGCGCGACCGTCGGTGTCGGCATGGGGCAGGTCAACCGGGTCGACGCAGCGCGCCTCGCGGTGACCCGGGCGGATGATCGGGCGAAGGGTTCGGTCGCGGCCAGCGACGCCTTCTTCCCCTTCCCCGACGGCTTCGAGGTGCTTGCCGATGCCGGGGTGCGGGCGGTCATCGAGCCGGGCGGGTCCGTGCGCGACGAACTCGTCATCGCCGCCGCCAGGAAAGCCGGAATGACGCTCTACTTCAGCGGAGTTCGCCACTTCGCGCACTGAAGCCGGACGCCGTCGGGCCGGACGCTCTGTCGTCGGGCGTACCCAGTCGGACCCGCCGGACCTGCCGGGCCGGGCCTGCCGATCGGTTGGCGGCCCGGCGGTGTCCGCGCCCCGGCTGACGCCCGGGCGCGGACGGTCCCGCGCCCGGGCGGTCGCTGATCGTGTCCCGCCGTCGGGTGACACCGGGACGCGGCCCGGTGCCCGCACTCAGGCGTTGGCGCTCGCTTCCGCGGCCGCCGAGCCGCGCCGGGTTCCAGAGCTGCCGTTCGCGGTCGTCGCCGGGGCGGGTGCCGGAGCCTGACCGCCGGGTGTGTCGGTGGTGGGCACGTACCGCTGCGCAACCCAGTCCAGGGCGTCGCGCCAGCTTGCGCCGTAAAGGACCGAAATACGGTCGGCTGTCTGGCGAGCCAGGGCCTGGACGAAGACGCGGTCATCGCTGTCCAGGTGCCGAGCATCACCGAAGGTCTCCCAGGCACGAAACATCAGTTCCTGGAGCTTCTTGCTGTGAGGCGATTCGTCTGCCACGTCGAGCTTCCTCTCTTTGGGCACCGCGGCCGGAAGTCTGCCCTAAGAGTGCACGACGCCCACAGTTGGGGGTGTTGTGGGTTGTGTCCCCGGTGTGCCCGAATGGGCCGGGTCCACAATGTTGGATCGGTGTGTGATAGGGACCCGTGTCCGCAGGTGAAGACGGGCTCGGCACCGCCTCAGGAGGGCGCGAGAATCAGGACGGCAGAACCGACTCCACCGGCTCAGCGCGCACGACGCCGAGGCGCAGCACCTCGTTCGCCAGCCGGCCGCGCCGGTTCGGTCCCGGCGGGATGTCGAACTTGCGGTAGAGACGAAGCAGATGCTGCTTCACCGCACCCTCGGTGACGACGAGATCCTGCGCCAGCTGCCGGGTCGACAGCGGGATGACGAAGGCCCCGGGCGTCCCGGCGGGTCGGGACAGCGCTCGCAGCACATCCCACTCCCGTCGGGTGAGTTCGGGCGGATCCGGCATCCGAAGCTCGGCGGTGAGGTCCCGCGCGGGGGGCTGCGTCCCCGCGGGCGAGATGGTGAGCTCGATGAGCGGCCGGGTGTCCTGAAGTCGGACGCCGGCCGCACCGAACCGGATGACGTCGCCGTCGCGGAGGATCCGCCGGCCGACCGGGCGCCCGTTGACCCGCGTGCCGTTGCGGGACAGCCCCTGATCCCACACGTAGAGGTACGGGCCCCGCCGCACGATCTCGGCGTGCAGCCGGGAGACGCTGGGATCGGCAAGTGGTACGTCGACCCCTGGCCCGCGACCCACCGTGGTGACTTCCGAACGCAGCAGGAAGATCTCACCGGTGATCTCGATCCGCAGACTCGGCCTGTCCACTGTGGTCGACCTCGCTTTCGTCCGTCCGCCATCCGAGCGGCCACGCCGCCGGAACAGTCCCCTTTGCTCGTGGGGGGTTTGCCTTCGGGCGATAGTCCCCGGTCGGGACCCAGTAACACCCGAGATGGGGATGATCCGCGCCGCGCCGGTGTCTCCGGACCGGGCGGGCCGAGGCGTCATGACCAGGACGGCCGACGGCCTACCGCCCGTCCCGGCCAGTGCCATGCTGACGGGACAGTGCCATGCGGGCCGGAGAGGCCATGCCAGCTGGACAGCGGCGGGCTGATTGGATGCAGGTAGCCGCGCCGTCCTGCCGTGCGGCCGGACATGTCGGCGATGGCGTCGCGCACGCCTGCCGCTGCTGGCCCGTCCACCAAAATCATGATCGGCGCCGGAGGTGGGTGGGGTGTCCGACGCGGGCCGCCGACCCGGCCACCGCCGACCGGACTCTGGCCGGCGGAAGCCGCCTGCCCACGAGCCCGACGCCAGCCGATCCCGTGGGCGCGAACCCAGCGGTGGTGGCCAGCCCAGCGGTGGTGGCCAGCCCAGCGGCGGTGGCCAGCCCAGCGGCGGTCAACCCGGTGTCGGTCAACCCGGTGTCGGTCAACCTGGCGGCGGTCAACCTGGCGGCGGTCAGCCCGGCCGCGGTCAGCCCGGCGCTGGCCAGTCTGGTACCGGGTGGCCCGGTGCCAGCCAGACCGGTGTCCGCCCGCCTGAGCCCGGCAGCCGGCCGGCGCCTGCCGGGGGCCGAGCTGTCGGCGAGGATCGCGCGACCGAACCGGTCCGGACGTCGCGGCCGCGTCC
>NZ_JALKFU020000288.1 GCF_023242965.2 Frankia sp. AgKG'84/4 | reverse complement strand
GCCGTACCGCCACCGCCACCGCCACCGCCACCGCCACTGCCACTGCCACCAGCCTCGACCGCGCCACCGGCCTCGGCACCACCGGCCGGGCCGGTGGGTGTCACGCCGCTGTCGCGACCCGCCCGCGCGGGAAGCCCGTCCCCGCCGGGCTCAGGGCCGTCGACCTCGTCCCAGGAAGACAGCACGACGACGGGCAGCAGCACCGCGGCGAGCAGCATCAGCACGAGTGAGATGCCGTCGGCGCCGACCGAGTAGGAGATGCCGAACGTCGAGATCCAGCTGTGATGCTGGGCGAACTGGAAGCCCGCCTTCTTCGGGTCGTAGGCGACGGTGGCGAGCACCGCGAGCACCAGGACCACCAGCGTGATCGCCAGGGTGAGCTGCTTGGCCAGCGTCGCCCGCGACCGTGGCAGGAAGCCGACGACGACGGCGCCGACGGCGGGGATGAGCAGCAGGATCGTCAGCCAGGGGACTGTGCTCACGTCAGCCCCTCACCAGCAGCAGTGCGCCGACCACGAGGACGGCACCTCCCAACATCGACAAAGCGTAGGACCGGACGAAGCCGGTCTGCAGGCGGCGCATCCGCCCGGAGAGCCCGCCGATGCCGGCGGCGCTGCCCCGCACGAGCCCGTCGACGCCGACAAGGTCCAGCCAGACCAGGAAGCGGGTCAGGAACTGGCCGGGCCGCATGGCGACGGTCTCGTTGAAGGTGTTCGCGAACAGGTCGTGGCGGGCGGCGACGGTGACCAGGGTGACCTCGCTGTCCGCCGGGGCCGCCACCGCGACCGGACGGACCTGGTAGCGCAGGTAGGCCGCCGCGAACCCGCCGACAGTCACCACCAGAGTGAGCAGGGTCAACACGACCGGGGAGAACGTGTGCACGCCCTCGACGCCCTCGCCGGCGACGGGCTCGAGCCAGTCCTGCAGCGAGTGGCCGAGGACGAACAGCCCGCCGGCGAACACTGAGCCGAACGCCAGGACGATCATCGGCCCGGTCATCGACACCGGCGACTCGTGCGGGTGACGGGCGTCGTCACCCTCCGACGACCAGCGCTTCTTGCCGTGGAAGGTCATCAGGAACAGCCGGGTCATGTAGAAGGCGGTGATGCCGGCGCCGAGCAGCGCGATCGACCCGAGCAGGTAGCCCGAGGTGCCGCCCTTGTCGAAGGCTGTCTCGATGATGCGGTCCTTGGTGAAGAAGCCGGACAGCCCGGGGAAGCCGATGATGGCCAGGTAGCCGAGACCGAACGTGGCCCAGGTGATCGGCATGTACCGCCACAGCCCGCCGTAGTGGCGCAGGTCCTGGTCGTCGTCCATGGCGTGGATCACCGAGCCGGCGCCGAGGAACAGGCCGGCCTTGAAGAAGCCATGGGCGAGCAGGTGCATGATGCCCAGCGCGTAGCCGGCGGGCCCGAGGCCCACCGCCAGGAACATGTAGCCGATCTGGCTGACCGTCGAGTAGGCCAACACCTTCTTGATGTCGTCGTAGGCGCAGCCGATGACGCAGCCCAGCAGGATCGTGATCGCGCCGATGATGACGACGACGGTGCGGGCGGCCTGCGTCTCGTCGAAGATCGGCGCGGCCCGGACGATCAGGTAGACGCCGGCGGTGACCATGGTCGCCGCGTGGATCAGCGCGGAGATCGGGGTCGGGCCCTCCATCGCGTCCGGCAGCCAGGCCTGCAGCGGGAACTGGCCGGACTTTCCGCAGGCGCCGAGCAGCAGCAGCAGCGCGATCGCGGTGATCGTGCCGTAGCCGATGACCCCGCCGGCCGCGGCGCCGAAGACGTCGGCGAAGCCGGTCGAGCCGACGGTGGCGAACATGAACATGATTGCGAGAGCGAGTCCGACGTCGCCGACGCGGTTCATGTAGAACGCCTTGTTCGCGGCGGTGGCCGCCGCCGGCCGGTCCTCCCAGAACTTGATGAGCAGGTACGACGACAGGCCGACCAGTTCCCAGCCGGCGTAGAGCGACAGGAAGTTGTTGCCCAGGACGAGCAGCAGCATCGAGGCCAGGAAGAGGTTCATGTAGCCGAAGAACTTGCGCCTGGCCGGGTCGTGCGCCATGTAGCCGATCGAGTAGATGTGGATCAGCGTCCCGACGCCGGTGATCAGCAGCACGAAGACGATCGAGAGCTGGTCGACGAGCAGGCCGACGTCGACCTGGAAGCCGTTGACCGGAATCCAGGAGTAAAGGTGCTGCGACAGGGCCCGGTCGTCGCCGGCGCGGCCGAGCAGCGCGGCGAACAGCACCACGCCGACGACGAAGCTGGCGGCGGCGGCGAGCGTGCCGATCACATGGCCAAACCGGTCGGTGCGCCGGCCGCCGAGCAGCAACACCGCGGCGCCGGCCAGCGGCAGCACGATGAGCAGCCACGACAGGGAGAACACCCCGGAGGCGGCGGCGTAGTGGATCGGGTGCACGCCGGATTCGGCGGCGGCAACGGCGTCGGCGCTCATCGCGCCCTCGCCACGCCGCGTCGCTGGCGATTATGCGTCACTGCGGTCTCGTCCGTTCTTCCGTGCGGACTGGCCCGTCGTCCTCGGGGTCAGCACTGGTCGTCAGGGGTCAGCACTGGTCGTCAGGGAGCCTGATCATGAAGGTCAGTACTTCAGCAGGTTCACGTCGTCCACCGACGCCGAGCGACGGGTGCGGAAGATGCTGAGGATGATGGCCAGGCCGATCACGACCTCGGCCGCGGCGACGACCATGACGAAGAACGCCATGATCTGGCCGTCGAGGGTGCCGCGGATGCGGGAGAAGGTGACCAGCGTGAGGTTCGAGGCGTTGAGCATGAGCTCGATCGACATGAACACGACGATCGCGTTGCGCCGCACCAGCACGCCGACGGTGCCGATGGTGAACAGCATCGCCGCCAGGATGAGGTAGTTCGCCGGGTTCATCGGTCCTCTCCCTTGCCCGCGCCGGCGAGCGCCGAGTCGTTCGCGTCGACCGGGTCGGGGTCGGGGCGGTCGCCACCGCCACCGCCGTCACCACCGCCACCGGATCCCGACGGACCCGGCCCGGTATCCCCACCAGGCCGGCCCGGACCGCCCGCGGCCGGTCCGCCCTCGGGCGAGGACCCGCTGGCCTGGCCGTCGACCGGCGGGGGGCCGGGCGGGTCGACCGCGGGGATGCCGCCGATGCCGGAGGCCAGGCCGCCGCCGGGCAGCAGACCCAGGGTGTTCGCGGAGTCGTGCTGGGCGTACACGCCGGGGCCGGGCAGTGGGGTGACCTGCGCGCCTTCGGCGAAGCGGCGCTGCATCCAGTCCCGCTGGGTGATCCGGCCGCCCTCGCGCTCACGGTGGCCGAGGACCATCGTTCCGATCGCGGCGACCACGAGCAGCGCCGAGATCGCCTCGAAGACGAACACGTACTGGGTGAACAGCAACCGGCCGATCGCCTGGACGTTGCCGCCGGTGTTCGCCGCGTCGAGCCCCTTGGCGCTACCGTCGTCGATCGCCGAGCCGATCGGGAAGACCAGCAGGCCGGCGAAGCCGAGGCCGAAGATGGCCGCCCCGAGCCGCTGCCCGCGGATGGTCTCCACCAGCGAGTCCGACGAGTCGACGCCGACGAGCATGAGCACGAACAGGAACAGGACCATGATCGCGCCGGCGTAGACGATGATCTGCACGAAGCCGAGGAACGGCGCCTGCTGGATCATGTAGAAGACCGCGACGCAGAACAGGTTCGCGACCAGCAGCAGGGCGGAGTGCACGGCGCTGCGGACCAGCACCATGCCGATCGCCGTCAGCAGCGCCACCGGCGCGAGGATCCAGAACGTCACCGCCTCACCGGTGGACGTGCTGGTGATCGCGCCCGCCGCGGTGAGCAGGGTTTCGTGCGTCATCGTGGCCGCTCCGTACCGGCGCCGTGCGCGGGCACCTCGTCCGCCCGGGAGTGCTCGCCGGCGGTCCGCCGATCGATGACGTCCTCGGCCTGCTCCTGCGTGTCCGCCGCCGATGTCCCGGTGGACTCGGTCCCGACAGGCCCGGTTCCGGCAGGCCCGGTTCCGGCAGGCCCGGTCGAGGCGACCTGCCAGGGATAGGGCGCGTCCGGCTCACGTAGGTAGTAGTCGGTCTCGCTCGTGCCGAGCCGCATCGGGTGCGGCGGCGCCTCCATGCCCTCGGCCAGCGGCGCGAGCAGCTGCTCCTTGGTGAAAATCAGGTCCCGGCGGCTGTCGTCGGCTAGCTCGTAGTCGTTCGACATCGTCAGCGCCCGGGTCGGGCAGGCCTCGATGCACAGCCCGCACAGGATGCAGCGCAGATAGTTGATCTGGTAGACGCTGCCGTACCGCTCACCGGGCGAGAACCGCTCGGTCTCGGTGTTGTCGGCGCCCTCGACGTAGATGGCGTCCGCGGGACACGCCCACGCGCACAGCTCGCACCCGACGCACTTCTCCAGCCCGTCGGGATGCCGGTTGAGCTGGTGACGGCCGTGGAAGCGCGGCGCGGTCTCCTTTTTGTACTCCGGGTACTGCTCGGTCGTCGGCTTCTTGAACATCGTCGAGAAGGTGACGCCGAAGCCCTTGTACGGGTCGAACAGGCCCATTTCTCAGCCCTCCTGGCGCGCGGACGCGTCCGCGGGGATGGCGGTGTCCGCGGAGATGGCGGTGTCCGCGGGCAGAACAGCACCCGCGGGGACCGCCGGGCGGTTGCCCGCCCCGTTGGTGTTCGCGGGCGGCGGCCACGGGATGCGTTCGAGGCTCGGCGCGTCGGCGAGCTTGCGCCGCTCGGCCTCCTCCGCCTCCCGCTGGTGCTTCGCGCCGCCGGGATCGACGAGCGCGACGATGACCAGCACCGCGATGACCACACCGATGCCGATCAGCCACGGCGTGCGGTCATCGACGTCCTTCTGGTAGGCGCGGAAGGTCGCGATGACCAGCACCCAGACCAACCCGACCGGGATCAGTACCTTCCAGCCGAAGGACATGAACTGGTCGTAACGCAGCCGGGGCAGTGTTCCGCGCAGCCAGATGAAGAAGAACAGGAACAGCAGCAGTTTGAGCACGAACCAGATCAGCGGCACCCAGCCGTGGTCCAGCCCGGACAGCCCCGGGATCGGCGGCGGCTGCCAGCCACCCAGAAACAGGGTGGTCGCGATCGCCGAGACGGTGACCATGTTGATGTACTCGGCGAGGAAGAAGAACGCGAACTTGATCGAGCTGTACTCGGTGTGGAAACCGCCGACGAGCTCGCCCTCGGCCTCGGGCAGGTCGAACGGCGTCCGGTTCGTCTCGCCGACCATCGAGATGACGTAGAGGACAAACGACGGCAGCAGCGCGATGTACCAGCGCCCCGACTGGCTCTCCACGATGCCCGACGTCGACAGCGTCCCCGCGTACATGAACACCGCGACGAACGACAGGCCCATCGCCACCTCGTAGGAGATGATCTGGGCCGCCGAGCGCAGCGAACCGAGCAACGGGTAGGTCGATCCGCTCGACCAGCCGGAGAGGATCAGGCCGTACACCCCGAGCGAGGCCGCGGCCAGCATGTACAGCACGCTGATCGGCAGGTCCGCGAGCTGCAGCGTGGTGTGATGCCCGAAGATCGAGACCTCCGGGCCGAACGGGATCACCGCGAACGCGATGAACGCCGGGACCGCGGAGACGATCGGCGCCAGGATGAACACCGGCTTGTCGGCCAGCGCCGGGATCAGGTCTTCCTTGAGCATCAGCTTGACGCCGTCGGCGAGGCTCTGCAGCCAGCCCTTCGGCCCGTGCCGGTTCGGCCCGATCCGCTGCTGCATCCGGGCGACGACCTTGCGCTCGAACACGATCGCGAACAGCGTCATCAGCAGCAGGAACGCGAAGACCGCGACGGCTTTGATCAGGATGAGCCAGAACGGGTCGGCGCCGAACCGGGTCAGGTCCGGGTCGACCGGCGCGGCGACGATGGCCGCGGCGGAGAGGCTCATGCCCGACCACCGGTGGCGTCGCCGCGGCCGTTCACGCTCGGCGCGGGTGACACCGGCGCCGGTGGAGTGGACGGGCCCGGTGGTTCGGCGGCCGCGGTCGCCGGCGTCTCGATCCGCACGGTGGCGTCGCGGGCCGCGGTGAAGTCCGCGCCCAGGGCCGTGCCGCCGCGCTCGTCGACGGGGAACGTGTCGTCGGCTGCGGGGCGCGGCACGGAACTGGCCGCGATCCGCACGAGGACACCGGCCCGCTCGGCGAGGAACCGGCGCACATGCGAACCCGGCGAATGGGTCGGCACCCAGACCACCCGGTCCGGCAGCACGGCGATCTCGCAGGGCAGCGTGATCGAGCCGCGGCCACTGGAGACCCGCACCGGTTCGCCGGCCCGGGCCCCGATCTCGACGGCCGTCGCGGCGGAAAGCCGCACCACCGACGGGCGGCCCGTGCCGGCCAGGTACGGCTCGTCGGCCAGCAGCGCGCCGTCGTCGATGAGCTGGTGCCAGGTGGCGAGGATCGCCTCCCCGGCGCCGGGGACGGCGGCCGGCGCGGCCGGCTCGGCGGGCGCGGGCACCC
>NZ_JALKFU020000287.1 GCF_023242965.2 Frankia sp. AgKG'84/4 | reverse complement strand
GACCGTGACCGGTCCGCGGCGGCGCCCCACGTAGGGGCCCAGGGTGGACGTGGTGAGCAACTGGCGATCCCAGTCGGGCGACACGAGGTTGCCCGGGCCGGCCGGCAGGCGGGTGCGACCGCGCGACCAGCTGCCCATCAGCCCCGCGCACACCGCGTCCGCCTCGGCGGTCACCGCAGTGACGATCAGGGTTCGACTCACGACCGGGTCCGGATCATCGTCTGGCATGTCCTAAGTCCGCCGTCCACGTAGATGTCGGTCTGATTCACGGAATGCCACCGCGCCGGACGGCAAGGTTACGGCGCGGGGTTTTGTTTGTGGTGCAAATCGGACTTGTTGCCGGACTTTAGCATCACGGACGACACTGCGTGGCGCCGATGGCGGTGCGCGGTACGCCGTGCGCGTTGCGTGGGCTGCGCAGGTGAGAACGGGGGTACTCGCGTTGATATGCCCGCGGCGCCGGGCCCGGCAGTGCCAGGTGGTGTGACCGGCCATCTTCCGCCTCGCCTGGTGTGCCGGACAGCGGTAAACGGTATGACCGGCGTGGGATGACGATTGTGATACTGGCGGAAATAACCGGTGTCCCCGTTCGACGGCGAATCGACAGGGGCGCCCTCGTCACTCAGCCCCGCCGACGGCCGAGACCGCGCCGGGGCCGGGGTGCGTCCGGGCGGGTCGGATCGTCCAGGGTGGGCGGGATCGGTGTCGGGCCCCACGTCCGCGTGCCCGGCATCGGCGTGGTGGCGATGGCGGTGTCCGGCCACGGGGCGGCGGGCTGGTCGACGATCCCCGCCGCGCCACTCGGCGCTGGTCGACCGAACGCGTCCGCCGCCACGCCCGGGTCCCGCTGGATGCTGGGGGCCGGTTCGGGGGTGGCCGCCGCGGCGAGCGACTGATCGGGAACGGGAGCCATCTCCACCGCCGCCTCGCTGGTCGGCGCGACGGGATCCGGCCAGGCGATCGGGGCGGCTCGCTGGCGGGCGCGGGCCGCCAACCTGGACCGGCGCAGGGCCCTGGCCTGCACGATCAGCGTGAGACAGACGGCGGCCGCGGCCAGCGCGAACCCCACGGAGCCGGGCAGCTCCACCAGCCCGCACGCACCACCGGCGACCCAGGCGAGCTGCAGCGCGGTCTCCGAGCGGGCGAACGCCGAATTGCGGTTCGCCTCCGGTATGTCGCGCTGGAGGATGGCGTCCAGCGCGAGCTTGCCCATCGATCCCGCCATGGTGGCCAGCAGCGCTGCCACGAGCGAGGTGAACCTGGTGTAGGTGATGGCGGCGCCGAGGCAGCCCCCGGCGGCCATCAGCAGGGCGAGCATCAGGATGCCCTCCGGTCGGCGCCGGCCGAGCCGACCGCCGACGAACACCCCGAGCCCGCTGCCGACACCGGCCGCGACGGCGAGTCCGCCCAGCCACAGGTTGTTCCCACCCTTGGTGCGCAGCAGGAAGGCCAGATAGAAGGTGAGGAACCCGACCAGCCCGCGCAGGACCAGCGTGGCCCGCAGGGCGACCGGCAGGGCGCCGAGGGCGGCCCGAAACCGCGCCCGCAGCCCCGGTCGACTGCTGTCGGCCAGCGCGCCGGCCCGTAGCGGCAGCTCACCGGCGGCCGAGTCGACCGTCCTCGGCAGGTTGAACGCCAGCAGCACCCCGGTCATGTAGACGATCGCGCAGCTGCGCAGCACCCACGGATAGCCGACGAACGGGATATGCGCCATACCCAGGCCGAGGGGAGCCACGATCGCCCCGGAGACGATGTTGACCAGTGAGATCCGCGAGTTGACCTTGACGAGGGTCAGCTCAGGCGGCGCCACCCGCGGTGTCACCGCGCTGCGGGCGACGCCGAACGCGCGGGAGAACACCAGCAGACCAAGCGCCAGCGGGTAGACGGCCAGCCCGGTCAGCGCCCCGGCCAACTGCCAGGCGAGCAGCCCACGGCCCAGGCAGATCGCGGCGAGCGCGGTGCGCCGCCCGTGGGCGACCCGGTCGAGCAGCGGACCGACGACCGGCGCGAGCAGGGCGAACGGCACCATCGTGATCAGCAGGTAGAGCGCGACCTTGGACCGGGCCTCGCCGGAGGGCACCGAGAAGAACAGGGACCCGGCCAGCGCGACGGTGACCAGCGCGTCGCCGGCGGCGTTCACGAAGGACAGCTCGGTGAGCGCGGACAGCCCCGTGCGGCCGGAATCCTCGCCGCGCACCCTCGAGCGCGCCCGCCGCAGGCCGTTCGAGATGCCGCTGCCCAGGTTCACCATGCCGAGTGTCCTCGTCCCTGGCCCGATGGTCTCGCAACCCGGATCCGGCAGGGGTTCACACTGCCTTTCTCCGGTGCTCGTGCGACCTTGTCGGGCGGTGCCGGTGTCCGTGGGTGAGAATACGTTGCGTGGATGCTCCAGAGGTTCGTTCCACCCTGACCGAGGCGTCACCCGCGTCGAGCGACGCGGGCGACGCCCACGTGCCCACCCGCGCCGACGGGCACGAAGGGGCGGATCGCGCGGAGCCCACGGCGGGTGTGGCGACCCAGGGCGGCACGGAGGTTGCAGAAGTGACAACGGCGACAGTGACCAGGTCCAAGGCGACCGCGGCGGAAACAGAGGTCGCGGGAACGGGGGTGGCGCGAACAGCGGTCGCCGACCCGAGCGCGGCCAGGCCGGCGGTCGCTGACGCGGCCGGGGCTGATGCGGCCGGGGCTGATGCGGCCGGGGCTGATGCGGCCGGGGTCGGTGTGGCCGGGGTCGATACGGCTGGGATGCATGCGGCTGGGGCGGAGACGACGGTCCCGGGCGGGCGGGCAAGGAGTGCGCGGGCGGCGCGGGAGACGGCGGTCGACGCGACCTGCGCGGCTGCCGTGGATCTCGCTCGTGCCGCCGCCGTGGAGGAGGCCGGCGACGAGCAGGCGGTCGGTGCGCATCTCCGGGTCGAGGCCGAGAGCGACCGGATCGTGCTGCACCGGTTCGCCTGCCTGACCCCCGCCTACCGGGGCTGGACGTGGACGGTCGTCGTCACCCGGGCCTCGCGGGTCCGCCGGGTCACCGTCGACGACGTCGTGCTCATTCCCGGGGACGACGCGATGCTGGCGCCCGAGTGGGTGCCGTGGTCGGAGCGGCTGCGCCCAGGCGACGTCGGCGTCGGCGACCTGCTGCCGACGGCGATCGACGACCCTCGGCTCGCGCTGCGGGTCTCCGACGTCGAGGAGCTCGTCGACACCGACGAGTACGTCGAACTCGGCCTGGGCCGGTCCCGGGTGCTGTCGCTGACCGGCCGGGAGGAAGCTGTCGAGCGGTGGTATGCGGGGGAGGCAGGCCCCGACGCGTCGATCGCGAAGGTGGCGCCGGCGGCCTGCCTGACTTGCGGTTTCCACGTGCGTCTCGCGGGCGCGCTCGGCCGCATGTTCGGCGCCTGCGCCAACGAGCTGGCCCCGGACGACGGCCGCGTCACCGCCATCGACCATGGCTGCGGCGCGCACTCCGAGGCGCTGGTCGCGCCGAGCGCGCACCCGGAGCCGATCCTGTTCGACGAGGACCCGTCCGACCTGGAGCCGACGGACGTCGAGATGCTCGGCGTCGCGGCCCACCCGCCGGGTTCGGTGTCCGACGCCGTCCCCGAGGACCAGACCGACACCGGCGGCCCCGAGCCGTACGGTCACTCCTGATCCGGTCCGCCGAGATCCGGGGCCGGTAGCGCCGGCACGTGGGGTGGTCGGCTGAGCACCCCACGTGCCGGCACGTCAGGCCGGCTTGCCGAACAGGGCTGGCAGGGTGCCCTCGTGCGCGGTGCGCAGCTCGTCGAGGCCGACGGTGAAGGCGTCCCGCACGTCGAGGGTGTCACCGCCGACGACGCCGAGGCGCCGCCACGGCAGGCCGCGGGTCGTGCACAGCTCGGTGAAACGGTCCAGCGCCGCGTCCGGGACGGCGACGACGGCGCGCGCCGTCGACTCGCTGAACAGCTCGACGAACAGGTCCGCGCCGGCACCCAGCTCAACCCGGGCGCCCCGCCCGCCCCGCAGGCAGGACTCGACGAGCGTCTGGGCCAGCCCACCGTCGGACAGGTCGTGGGCGGCGCGCAGCAGGCCCTCGCGCGAACCGGCGACGAGAATCTCGCCGAGCAGCTTCTCCCGGGCGAGGTCGACCGCCGGCGGGGCGCCGCCGAGGTGGCGGTGCGTCACCCAGGCCCATTCGGAACCGCCGAACTCGTCCGCGGTCTCGCCCAGCAGGATCAGCGTGTCGCCCTCGCCGGTGAAGCCGATGGGGGTGCGGCGGGCCACGTCGTCGAACAGGCCGAGCACGCCGATCACCGGGGTGGGGTGGATCGGCGTCGCGCCGGTCTGGTTGTAGAAGGACACGTTGCCGCCGGTGACGGGCAGGCCGAGGCGCCGGCAGCCATCCGCGAGGCCCGCGCACGCCTGCGCGAACTGCCACATCACCTCGGGGTCCTCGGGGGAGCCGAAGTTCAGGCAGTTCGTGACGGCGATCGGCTCGGCGCCGGCCGCGCTGACGTTGCGGCACGCCTCGGCGAGGGCGAGCTGCGCCCCGGCGAACGGGTCCAGCCGGGCATAGCGGCCGTTGCCGTCCGTTGCCAGCGCGATGCCGAGGCCGGTGTCCGCGGACAGCCGCAGCACGCCGGCGTCCTCCGGCTGGGCGAGCACGGTGTTCGCCTGGACGTACCGGTCGTACTGGTCGGTGACCCACGCCTTGGAGCACAGGTTCGGCGAGGCGACCAGCCGCAGCAGGGTCTCGCGAAGCTGCTCGCCGGTGCTCGGCCGGGCCAGGCGCGCGGCGGCCGGGGTGTCCGCGCGGACGAGGTCAAGGTCGGCGGGGCGGCGCAGGGGCCGCTCGTAGATGGGACCGTCGTCGGCCAGCGAGCCGGGCGGGACATCGACGACGACCTCGCCGTGCCAGCGCACGACGAGCCGGCCGGTGTCGGTGACCGTGCCGATCCTCGTCGCGATCACGCCCCAGCGCTGCGCGAGCGCGAGCACCTCGGGCAGGTCCTGGGGTGTGACGATCGCGAGCATGCGTTCCTGGGACTCGCTCGCCAGGACCTCCGGCGCGCTCATCGACGCCTCGCGCAGCGGGACCAGTTCGAGGTCGACGTCCATGCCGCCGGGCTGGCCGGTGGCGATACCCGCCGCGGTCGTCTCGGTGAGTGCGCAGGTCAGGCCGGCGCCGCCGAGGTCCTGGATGCCGGTGACGAGGCCGCGGTCGAACAGTTCCAGGCAGCTCTCGATGAGGATCTTCTCGGTGAACGGGTCGCCGACCTGCACCGATGGCCGCCGCGCCGGGCCGCCGCCCTCGTCGAAGGTGGCCGACGCGAGCACGGACACCCCGCCGATGCCGTCCCGACCGGTCTTCGCACCGAGCAGGACCACCGCGTTGCCGACTCCGGTCGCCGCCGAGGTCTGCACCCGGCTGACCGGCATCACGCCGACGCACAGGGCGTTGACCAGGGGGTTTCCGGCGTAGGTGGGGTCGAAGACGACCTCGCCGCCGATGTTCGGCAGACCGAGGCAGTTGCCGTAGCCGCCGATGCCGGCGACGATCCCCGGCAGCGTGCGGGCGGTGTCAGGGGCGTCGGCGTCGCCGAAGCGCAGGGGGTCGAGCACGGCCAGCGGGCGCGCGCCCATGGTCAGGATGTCGCGGACGATGCCGCCGACACCGGTGGCCGCGCCCTGGTAGGGCTCGACGAAACTCGGGTGGTTGTGCGACTCGATCTTGAAGGTGACGGCCAGGCCCTCGCCGACCGCGACGACGCCCGCGTTCTCGCCCATGCCGACCAGCAGCCGGTCCGTGGACGGGGTGTCCCTGAACTGCCGCAGATGGACCTTGGAGGACTTGTACGAGCAGTGCTCGCTCCACATCACCGAGTACATCGCCAGTTCGGCGTCGCTGGGGCGGCGGCCGAGGGTGGCGACGATCCTGCCGTACTCGTCGTCGGTCAGGCCAAGGTCGCGATAGGGCTGCGCGGCGGCGTCCGCGGCGTCGGCGGCGGCCTGGGCTGCCGCGCCGGTCGGGTCGGAGGTGGCCGTCGGAGCTGTCGGGTTGCCGGTCACCCCCCCATCCTCTCGGATTCCGCCAGCGTGTGGACCCGGAGCGTCGATCGGGGTGTCCTGCGAGTGGCGCGGGCCACAGCGGGAGCCCGCGCGCCGGGAGCCTGCCCGGCTGGCGTACGGCCGTCCGGGCAGGTCCGGGCGCCTAGCCCAGCAGGCCCTTGTCCTTGAGGAAGTCCCGCGCGACGTCGGAGGGCTTCTCGCGCTGCGCGTCGACCTTCTTGTTGAGCTCGGCCAGGTCGGTGGTGGTGAGCACCGGCGCGAGGGCGTTGAGCGCGGCGGAGATCTTCGGCGTCAGCGACTTCGTGTTGACGATCGGGACGAGGTTGTCCGCGTTCTGCAGCTTCTTGTCGTCGGTCAGCGTGACGAGGTCGTAGTCGGGGTGAGTCCCACTGCGTGGTGTAGATCGGGAGCGGCTGGTTGATCGTCCGGGGTGCGGGTGTGTCGCTCCGA
>NZ_JALKFU020000286.1 GCF_023242965.2 Frankia sp. AgKG'84/4 | reverse complement strand
CCGCTGCCACCCGCCGAGCCGCCCGTGGCCGCCGTGGCGCTCGCGGCGGGGCCGGAGCGAGGCGGTTGCTCGGCGCTCACACGGCCTCCAGTTCCAGGGTCTCGCGGACGAGGGCCGCCCGGCAGGCATGGGTCGCGCGCTGCATGAGGGTGCCGGAACTGACCGTGCACCCAGCTCGCAACGCCTGCGCCTGCAGGTCGGACAGCCGGTTGTTGAGGTCGAAGAAGGCCCCGCCCGGGGTGAGCAGAGCCTCGACCGGAAAGGCGAAGGGAGCCGCCTGCGACTGCGCCGTCTCACCCCAGGTCGTCGAGTTGACCATTATCGCAGGACCGCGCCGCCGGCCGTCGAACAGCGCCGGCAGCTCGTCCGCGAGGACCGCGCGGGCGCCGGCGACGGCGGCGAGTTCCCGCGCAGCCGGCGCCGCCCGGGCACTGATGACCAGGTCGGTCCGCGGCCAGGCCCGGCGCACTCCGAGGGCGACCGACCGGGCGGAGGCGCCCGCGCCGAGCAGCACGATCTCGGCCGGGGCCCGACCGGCCGCGAGCAGCTCGAGGACGACCTGCGCCGCCCACGAGTTCGTGTTGACGCCGAGCATCGCGCCGGGCTCGTCGGCACCGCCCGCGACGTGACCGGTGCCGTGCTGCGAGGCGTCGCGGGCAACGGTGGTGCGAAGCACGGTGTCGACGACGCCCGTGGCCCGCGCCGAGGGTGACAGCGCCGGCAGTTCGGCGGCGAGCGTCCGCTTCCACGGCGAGAGGACCACGCCGAGGCGCCAGTCGGGATCGGCCATGAGCGCGGCCGGATCGGCGAAGTGCCGTGCCGAGGCGACGGCGAGACCGGCGTCGGCCACCGCGCGGGCCAGCATCGGGCTGCCGACGGCGTGCGCCGCCGTCGTCCCGATGGCGCCGATGTCGAGGCCCGGGAGGTCGAGGCCCGGGAGGTCGAGGCCCGGGAGGTCGAGGCCCGGCAGCTCGTGGCCCGGCGGACCGGTTCGCTGTGGATCTGTTCTCGAGGACATGCGGGGCGTGTCCGGCCCGGCATGGTCGGGAGCGAGCTGGGCGATCTCCGCCGCCAGGCAGGCCCGGACCACGGCGCTGATCGCGTCCACGCCGGACGGCGGCCCGCCCGGCCAGATCGGCCGCGCCGGTCCGCGGGTCCATCCGCCGCTCATACGAGTGCCATCGGTGCGGTCGCACCGTGTCCCGCGTCGCCCTCCGACCGGGCCGGTCCGTCCACCTCCGCTCGGACCTCCCCTGGTCCGAACGGACCAGGAGTGGTCGGTCCGGACCTGGCGAGGGCGCGTTCCCGCACCGTCCGGACGGGCAGTGGGCCGGGCGTGAGGTGCCGTCCTCGCGGCGCCCCGACCGCGCGGCCGTCGGCCGCGACGAGCTCGCCGCGCAGATAGGTTGCGCGCACGGCCCCGACGGTGGGCCAGCCGGCGTAGGGCGTCACCGGGTGACGGGAGTGCAGCCGGCCCGGATCGATCTCGCCGGTCGCCGTGGGATCCACGAGAACCACATCGGCGTCCGCGCCCACCCCGAGGTGGCCCTTGCGATCGTCGAGCCGCCAGGTCCGCGCGGGGGTGTGACAGCAGAGCCGGACCAGGTCCGGCAGGCTCAGGCGGCCCCGGTGCACCTCGGTGAGCAGCAGGGCCAGCATCGTCTCGACACCGATGAACCCGCCGTGTGCCCGCCAGACGTCCTGTTCCGACTGCTCCTCGGCGGTGTGCGGGGCGTGGTCGGTCGCGATCAGGTCGACGTCACCGGCCGCGATCCCGCGCCACAGCGCCGCCACGTCGGCGGCGGGCCGGATCGGCGGATTGAGCTTGACCAGGTTGCCGTACCGGTCGTAGGCGCCGTCGTCCAGCAGCAGGTGCGCGACCAGCACCTCGACCGTGAGCCGGTGGCCGAGCGCGCGCATCAGCCGCACCCTCTCCAGCCCGGCGGCGGTCGACAGGTGATGGATGTGCAGCTGGGCGCCGGCGTCCCCGGCCAGCGTGATGATTCGGGTGACGGCCTCGACCTCGACGACCGCGGGCCGGCCCTCGAGATGGGCCCTGGGGTCGGTGCGCCCGTCGGCGCGCAGCTCGCGGCCGAGGCGGCGCAGCAGAGCGTCGTTCTCGGCGTGCACGCCGACGACCAGCCCGGCATCGGCGGCCGCTCGGAGGCCGGCGTGGATGGCACCGTCGTCGGGGCAGGGGTTGTCACCGGTGGTCTGTCCCATGAACAGCTTCAGGCCCATCGCCCCGGCGTCGGCCATCGCGGCGATCTCGCCGGTGTTGTCCTGGCCGAGCATGCCGTACAGACCGAAGTCGACATGCGCCTTAGTGGCGACCAGCGCGAGCTTCTCGGTGAACCCAGCGGCCGTCGCCACCGGGGGCAGCGTGTTCGGCATGTCGACGACGGTGGTAACTCCGCCGGCGGCGGCGGCGCGGGTGCCGCTGGCGAAATCCTCCTTGCGGGTCATCCCGGGTTCCCGCAGATGGACATGGACGTCGACGAGGCCGGGCAGGACGACCAGGCCGGTGGCGTCGACCTCGCGACGGCCCGGGGCCAGGCCCAGTCCGGCGGCCACCACCCGACCGGACCTGACGGCCAGGTCCTGTCGGACCGCCCGGTCCGCGGAGACGACCAGGCCGCCGCGGATCACCAGGTCGAACTCCTCCTGGCCCGCGCGGGCGGTGGGTTCGGCGGCCCGCTCGGGGGGTGCGCAGGCCGTGTCGCCCGAGCGGGCGGGCGAAGCGCCGTCACTGGGAATCGTGGCGTCGCTGGTCATCAGTAGCTCCTCGTAGGCAGGTGGACGTGGGCTCAGGGCCGGCCGGGTGGTGCGCGCTGTCAGCGGGGTGACCGCGCCCGTCCGGTCACGCGGGCAGCTGAAGCGACTTGACCTCCGTGAGCTCCGCCAGGCCCTCCCGGCCGTGCTCCCGCCCGTTGCCGGACTCCCGCACACCGCCGTAGGGCGCAGCCAGGTTGAACGCGCCGCCGTTGACGACGACCTGCCCGGCGTCCAGCCGGCGGGCAACCGCGATCGAACGGTCCAGGTCCGCGCTCCATACCGCGCCGGTCAGGCCATAACGGGTGCCGTTGGCGACGGCAACCATCTCGTCGACGTCGTCGCAGGGCAGGATCGTCAGGACCGGGCCGAAGATCTCCTCCTGGGCCAGTCGGTGCTGCGGCGGCACCTCGCTGAACACCGTCGGCCGGACGTAGTAGCCACCCTGGTTCTCGGCCGGGATGCTCGCGGGCATCCCGAGGCCGCCGCGCAGCAGCCGCAGGCGGGAGCTCAGGCCGTCGGCGATGAACTCGGACACCCGTTCGTGCTGCGCGGCGCTGACCACCGGGCCAAGGCTGGTGCCGGCGGCCCGCGGCGGTCCGACGACGGTCTCGTCGACGAGCGCGGCGACCCGCTCCTCGATCTCGCCGAGCAGCGCGCGGGGCACGATCAGGCGGCTCTGCGCCCCGCACACCTGGCCGTTGTTGAAAAAGCAGCTGCCGAGCACGGCGGGCAGCGCCTCGTCCAACGGCGCGTCGGGCAGGAGGACGGCCGGGTTCTTGCCGCCGAGCTCCAGCACGCTGCGGGTGATCGTGGCGGCGGTGACCGCGAGGATCTGGCGGCCCACCTCGCGGGAACCGGTGAAACTGATCATGTTGATGTCGGGGCTACCGACCAGGGTCGCGCCGACCGTCGGCCCGGTACCACCGACGACGTTCACGACACCGGGCGGCAGGTCCAGCTCGGCGAGCAGCCGGGTCGCGGCCCAGGCGGCGAGCGGCTTCATCTCCGACGGCTTGATCACAACGGTGTTCCCGAGTACCACCGCCGAGGAGATCTTGCTGACGAGCATGTGCAGCGGGAAGTTCCACGCGGCGATCGCGGCGACCACGCCGGCCGGTTCCCGCACGACCAGCGACGTGCCCTCCCGTCGGGGGGTGAGCACCCCTTCGGCCAGCTCACCGAGATGCTCCAGGCAGGCGACGGCCCGTCCGACGTGGACCCGGCGCGCGAACCCGGGCAGCAGGCCGAGCTCGTCGACGACCAGCTCGGTCAGCAGGTCCGCGGCGGCGGCGGCGGGCCAGCCTGCCGCGCGTGCCGTCGCCTCGATCTCGACCGGGTCGGTCGGTAGCACATCGGGATCGCGGCGACCGGCGAGCGCGCCCGCGTTGCGCAGCCGTGACGCCGAGAGCCACGCGGCCTGCAGCTCGCCCGCCTCCGTCTCGGTGAGTAGCCCGGCGACGACCGCGGCGCGCAGACCGTCGAGGGTGGACATGGTCCGCAGTGCCGGGAGCTGGCGGGCGTAGCGAAGCTGAAGGACCTGCACCGCCCATTCCACGTCGGTGAGGCCACCCGGGCCGAACTTGAGATGATGCGCCGGGTTGACCCCGCGGGGAACACGTTCGCGCCGCATCCGGTCGCGCAACCGCACGATCTCGTCGAGGGCCGCCGCCGGCAGCGAGTCGGGGTAGCGGACGGTGTCGGCGAGCCGGCAGAAGCGGTAGGCGAGGTCCGGGTCGCCGGCAAGTGGCCGCGCCCGCAGCAGCGCCTGCGACTCCCAGTCCTTCGACCAGCGCTGATAGTAGGCGGCGTAGGCGTCGAGGGTCCGGGAGACGGGCCCGCTGCGGCCCTCCGGGCGCAGCGTCGTGTCGAGGCGCAGGGCCGGGTCCGGCCCGGGGACGGCGAGCAGCCGGTGCAGCTCCCCCACCACCGCAGCGGCGGCGCGGTTCGCGGCCAGCGCCGAGTGGCCCGCAGCCGGCTCGTGGACGACGAGGACGTCGGCGTCGCTGGAATAGGACATCTCGGCGCCGCCGAGGCGGCCCATCGCGATGATGGCGATTCGCGCGGGCAACGTTTCCGGATCGCCCCCAGCCACCCGGCGTTGGGCGACGAGCAGGGTCGCGGCAACGGTGGCGTCGGCGGCGTCGGTGAGGGCTCGGCCGACCGCGGCGACGTCCAGCAGGCCGAGCAGGTCGGCACAGGCGACCCGGACCAGCTCGACCCGACGCACCGCGCGGGCCCGGCCGACCGCGTCCTCCCAGTTCGGATTGCGCTGAGTGATCGCCAGCAGGGTCCGGGCCAGCGTCTCGCGGGGCACCGGGTGGAGATCCGCTTCGGTGCGCAGCAGTCGCACCGACTCGGGCGCCCCGATCATCAGCGTCGCCACGTACGGGCTGGTCGCGAGAACCCGGGCGAGCCGGTCGGCAGCGCCGACGGAGTCCCGCAACAGCCGCAGATACCAGGGCACCCGGCCGAGCGCGTCGCTGACCTGCCGGTAGGCGAGCAGGCCGGCGTCCGGATCGGGCGCATCGGCGAAGGTCGGGAGCAACGTCGGGAGGAGGTGCCGCTGGATCGCCGCGGTCCGGCTGACACCGCTGGTCAACGCCTGGATGTGGCGCAGCGAGCGGTCGGGGGCGGCGAAGCCGAGCGCGGCGAGCCACTGCGCCGCCTCGGCGTGGGACAACCGGATCTCCTCGGTCGAGAGCCGGGCGACCGCCTCGAGCAGCGGCTGGTAGAACAGCCGCTCGTGCAGCGAGCGGACGGTGCTCGCGATCCGGGCCCGGGCCGCGGCGAACTCCTCGACGGTGCGCAGGCCCATCGAGCGGGCGAGCCAGCGCAGCTCGGTCGTCTCCCGCGGCAGCGTGTGCACGCGGCGCAGGTTGCGCAGCTGAAGCCGGTGCTCGGTGCCGCGCAGGAACCGATAGGCCTCCGCCAGGCCCGCGGCGTCGCGGCGGCCTACATAGCCGCCGCGGGCCAGCCCGTCGAGCGCGCCGAGCGTCGAGTTCGCCCGCAGCTTCGGATCGGCCCGGCCGTGGACGAGCTGCAGCAGCTGCACCGAGAACTCGACGTCACGCAGCCCGCCTGGGCCAAGCTTGAGATTGCGCTCCGCCTCCCCACGCGACAGCGTGGACTCGACCCGCTGGCGCATGGCCCGCACGTCGGCGACGAAGTCCGGCCGCGACGACGCGGTCCAGACCATCGGCGCGACCATCGCGCAGAACTCGGCGCCGAGCGCGAGGTCACCGGCTATCGGCCGGGCCTTCAGCAGCGCCTGGAACTCCCAGGTGCGGGCCCAACGGCGGTAGTAGGCGCGATGGCTCTCCAGCGTGCGCACCAGGGCGCCGTCGCGCCCCTCGGGGCGCAGGTTCACGTCCACCTGGAACAGCGCGCCGGCCGAGGTGACCAGGCCGGCCGCGCGCACGAGCCCCTCGGCCATCCGCGTCGCGGCGCGCAGCACCGCGTCGAGCTCGCCGCCGGCCCCGGCCCCAGCGCCGGCTTCGCGCGGTGCCGCGACGAACAGGACGTCGACGTCGCTGACGTAGTTCAGTTCCCGGCCGCCGCACTTGCCCATGCCGATCACGGCGAGACGGACGGGAGGCAGCGCCGGATCGAGGCCCGCCCGGGCGATCGCGAGGGCCGCGTCCACCGCCGCGCCGGCCAGGTCGGCGAGCTCCGCGGTCGCCTCGTCCAGGGCGACGGCGGAGGTGAGGTCCCGTGCCGCGACGGCCAGCAAC
>NZ_JALKFU020000285.1 GCF_023242965.2 Frankia sp. AgKG'84/4 | reverse complement strand
CAGGCCGCCCGCACCGCGTCGAGCCCGTCACCGTCGTCGGCCTCGGTCGCCGCGTCGGTCGTCCAGCTCAGCACGCCGTCCTCGACGCGCGCGACCCACCCGCCGCAGGTCGCTTGCGGTGCCCCGGCAGCGCCGCCGACCTGGACCGACGGCGCGGGGCGCAACAGGCCCCGCAGGTCGGCGGCGAGGAAGCTCGGCCGGTGTTCGGGCGGCGCGGCAAGCAGCTCCGCGGGGGTCGTCACGCCGGTGAACACCAGCAGAGTCGGGGTCGACGCGCGGTAACCGGCCTCGATGTCAGTGTCGAGCCGGTCGCCGACGATGATCGGCGTGCGGGCGCCGCTGCGGCGCATCGACTCGCGGTGCATCGCCGCTTCCGGTTTGCCGGCCACCAGCGGCTGGCGCTCGGTCGCGGCGCTCAGCAGGGCCGCGATGGAACCGTTGCCGGGGGCGATCCCCCGCTCGGTCGGGACGGTGCGGTCGGCGTTGCTGGCCACCCACCACGCACCGGCCCGGATGGCGTAGGCGGCTTCGGCGATGCGGGCGTAGGTGAGTTCCGGGTCGAAGCCCTGCACGACCGCGTCGGGCGTCGGCTCGGCGCTGTCCACCGGTGTCAGCCCCTCGTCGGCGACGGCGTCGCGCAGCCCCCGGCCACCGAGCACAAGCACCCGGGCGCCGACGGGCAGCCGCTCCGCGAGCACGTGCGCGGCGGCCTGCGCCGAGGTGACCACGTCCGCGGCCGCCGCGGGGACACCGAAACCGGTCAGCCGGTCCGCGACCGCTTCCGGCGTGCGCAGCGCGTTGTTCGTGACGTAGACGGTGCGAAGGCCGCGACGACCGACCGCGGCGATCGTGTCGGCGGCATGCGGGACCGCGGCGCCGCCACGGTTGACCACCCCGTCGAGGTCCATCAGGGCCACGTCGAACAGCTCGGCGAGCGGCCGGTCGGTGCCGCGCAGCGGTTCTCGCCCCTCGCCGAGCCGCCCGTGAGCCCCTGGACCGGCGGCGTGGTCAACGGACATGGAGCTTCTCCTCAGGGACAGCGGGTCACTTCGGACGACGGACCACCCAGCGAGCCCCTGGCCGCGCCGGGACGACCCGATGGCCGGGACACCCCGGCCATCGGGGTACGAAATGTCACAGCGGACGGCAGTTCAGGCCCGGGCCAGGGCCGCCCGGGCGCCGCGCAGCGCGACACCGTAGTCGCTGATGTCCGGCCGCATCGCCGTGGCGAGCGCGAGATGCTCGATCGCCTCCCGCAGATCACCGGTCTTGCGCGCCGACAGGCCGAGACCGAACTGCGCGTAGTCGTCGGTGGGATGGCGATCGACGATCCAGGCGAACGTCCCGCGGGCGGCGAGGTACTGGCCGGCGTCGAACTGGGCCCGGCCGAGCGCCTCGCGCAGGCTCGGGGAGGCCGGCTCCGCGGCGACGGCGTGCTCGAGCAGCTGCACGGCGGCGTTCGCGTCACCGTGGCCGAGCAGCGCCAAGCCGCGGGTGTACCAGTCGTAGACCTCGCCGGCGGGCAGCGGCCGGCGGCCCTCGTGCCGCACCGGAGAGGACTCGTCCTGGTTCAATCCGAACGAACGCTCTGCCATGCGGCCGGTCTCGTCAGTCATCTCCACCTCCAGGACGTCGACGAACCCCAGGCGCGATCCCGTCCCGACAGCGGGTGCCGCAGGCTCCGCGGACGGCGCCCCCGCCCGCGGGACCGCCCCCTCGAACCAACACCGCCGGAAGCGAAATCACTCCGGGCGGCCCTCGCCGCACCCGGGCGGGCCGCCCGTCGCGACCGGCGCGAGCGGCGCAGCACCCGCGAGGCCCCTCCCGCACCAGTGGCAATGGCGTGGACCGCGTCTCCCAGTGTGGCTGCCCTGACCGCCCGCTGGCCTGCGGATCGGACAACGATCACTTTCCCTGGCGGCGACATCGCCCGCCGCACCCCGCGGTCTCACCGACGGTGAACACAGGGGCGCGTCCCTCCCCCCGCGGCGGGGCCGCGCCCCGCACGGCCCGCCGCCCGGCACACCCTCGGATGAGCGGAGCGCCGCCCGGGGAGACCTACGATGCGGCCCATGGTGACCGCCGACCGTCCTGTGCCCGTTCCCGCGGGCCTCGTCCTCGCACCGATCAGGGCGGCCCGCTTCGCCGTCTCCGGGGCCGATCTCGCCGCCCGGTCATCGCCGCCCTACGATGTCATCGACGACGCCGAACGCACCCGCCTGTGGGACCGCGACGAGCACAACGTGGTCCGGCTGATCCTGCCCGGCGAGGACTACGACGGCGCCGCCCGCACGTTGCGCGCCTGGCTCGACACCGGCGTGCTGCGCCGCGACGAACGGCCGACGATCTACGTCTGCGAGGAGGAGCAGGACGGGCACGTCCAGCGCGGCCTGATCGGCGCCGTCGCGCTCGCCGACCCCGACGCGGCCATCATCCTGCCGCACGAGAACACCATGGCCGGCGCGGTCGCGGACCGGCTGGCCCTGACCCGGGCGACCCGGGCTAACCTCGAACCGATCTTCCTGCTCTACTCCGGCGGCGGTGCGGCCAGCCGGCTCGTCGCCGCCGTGGTCGGCACGCCGCCGCAGGTGGAGACGACCACTGACGACGGCGTGACGCACCGGCTGTGGGCCGTGGACGACCCCGCGGAACTCGCCGCCGTGACCGAGGATCTGCTGCCGCGACGCGCGGTGATCGCCGACGGCCATCACCGCTATGCCACCTATCGGCAGTACCAGGCCGAACGGCATGCCGCCGGGGACGGCCCCGGCCCCTGGGACTTCGGACTGGCCTTCCTCGTGGACGCCACCGTCTCAGGCCCGCAGGTGCACGCGATCCATCGCTCCGTCGCCGGCCTGCCCCTCGCCGACGCGCTTCGCCTCGCCGCGCCGTCCTTCGCCGTCCGTCAGCTCGCCGACGGCGACGTCCGGCCCGGCCAGCTCCTCGCGGACCTCGCCGAGGCTGGTCGGAACGGGCACGCGTTCGCCGTCACCGACGGCACCTCCGCCTACCTGCTCACCGAGCCGTCCGCGCAACTGCTCGCCCGGAGCCTGCCCGCGCAGCGCTCCGAGGCCTTTCGCGGCCTCGACGTCACGATCGCCCATCTCGCCCTCATCGTCGAGACGTGGGGGCTGGCGGACACTGTGGACGTCGTGGCCTACCACCACGACGCTCCCGCGGCGATCGCGGCCGCCGCCGCGGCCGGCGGCACCGCTCTGCTGCTCAATCCCACGCCGACCGCGGACGTTACCGCGGTCGCGGAGGCCGGCGAACGGATGCCCCGCAAGTCGACCCTGTTCACGCCGAAGCCGCGCACCGGTCTCGTGATCCGCCCTCTGGACGACTGAGATCACCGGCGACCGGGATCACCCGGTGGGCGGAGCGTCAGCATCGTCGTCGTTGACCTCGTCGTCGTTGACCTCGTCGTCGTTGACCTCGTCGATGGCGGGCGTGTCGTCCACCTCCGAGGTGTCCGCCACGTGCGGCGGCAGGTCGTAGACGACCGAGAGGTCCTCCGGCGCCGGCGTGTCGTCCGTGGCCGTCGCCTCGCCCAGGATCGGCCCGTCATCCAGCGCCGAGGCGTCCTCCATCAACGTCGATGCGTCCTGCGCCCGGTTCCCGGTGAACGGCGCCTCGGTGGCCGTGGGCTCACTCGCCTCCTCGTCGTCGTCATCGACCGGCATCGGCTGCCCAGTCGTGATCAGATAGGCGCGGGCGGCCGCGTCGTTCTCGTCCTCGTCGATGGCCGCCGCGGAGGAGAACCAGCGGGCTGCCTCGTCGGGGCGGCCCGCGGCGAGCAGCGCTTCGGCGTAGGCGTACCAGAGCCGCGCGGTCCACGGGGCTGGGGCGCCCTTGGCCGTGGCCAGGTCACGCAGCAGCACCACGGCCGCTTCCGGCTGGTCAAGGTCACGCCGGGCCCCTGAGGCCACGATCAGGAGCTCGACCCGGGTGGCCTGATCAAGCTCGTCCACCTGGGGGTCCCGCAGGTAGGCGACCGCCCGCTCCGGCCTGCCGAGCCCCCGCTCGCTGTCCGCCATCAGGGGCAGATTGTGAGCCGAGCCCTCCATCCGCTTCGCGGCCCGCAGCTCGAGCAGCGCCGTCGCGTACTCCCCCGCGTGGTACGCCGCGATGCCGACCGCCTCGCGCACCGCCGAGAGCCGCGGTACCCGGTCCGCGGCCGCACGGGCATGGGCGAGCGCGGCCGCCGGGTCGTCGTCGAGCAGCAGCGCGGTCGCGACGAGGTGGCGAGCGATCGTGTCCGCCAACCCCGCCGGAAGTCCCTTCAGCGACCGACGCACGTCATGGTCCAGCAGATCAGCGCGTGCCTCGTCCGGCAGCGGCGGTGTCTGCACCCGAGGACGTCGGCTGCCGCCCTCCGGACGCGCCGCACGATCCGGACGACCCGCGCCTTCCGGACGACCCCCACGGTCAGCACGGCCCGCACGGTCCGGACGACCCCCACGGTCGGGACGGCCCGCACCCGCACGGTCGGGACGAGCCGAGGCCGTCCGATCTGGGCCTCCTGACCGTGTCCCGCCATAGCCTGTCGTACCGTGGGCGCCGCCGTCACGGCCGGCATCGCTACGGCCGGTCGTTTCACGAGGCGCCCCGGTGCCGCCGGCGCCGTACGTGGCGGAGCGGGGAGCACCGGCCTGGCCGCCGGTCCGGGATGCGCTGGGAGGCCCAGCCGCCCGCCGGTCGTTGCCCTGCCAGTCGGGACGCCTCGTCCCTTGATCGGCGGCCGTCGATCGATCGCCAGCGGACGTCTGGCTCCGGGATGACGGACCGTACGGGGCGGCCTGGCCACCCGTCCACGCGCCGCGCCCACCCGAGTCTCGGCTGTTCCTGTCGCCCGTTGCCGGCCGGCGGTCACGAGCGGACGGACGGCTGTCCCGACTGCCGGGACGGTCCTGGGAACGGTGGGGCGGCGGCCCGTCGGTCCTCGCCGAGGCAGACGGGCCCACACGGCGCTCGCCTGGACCGGCCCCACGCGCCTCCTCACGGTGCGATGGGCGGCGCTCGACGTCCGGGCGCCCGCCACGATCCGGACGTTCGCCTTCCGCGCGCCCGCGGAAGGCCGGCCGGCCCGGATATTCACCCCGGTCCGCACGGGCGGCGAACGGAGGACGGTCCGCACGACCGGTGAACGACGGACGATCCGGCCGTGCACCCCGATCCGCACGACCGGCGGACGACGGCCGGTCACCTCGATCCACACGGCCAGTGGGCGACGGACGATCCGGACGTTGGCCCCGGTCCGCACGACCGGGGTAAGAGGAACGATCCGGACGGTCGCCCCGGTCCGCACCACCGCGGCTGTCAGGTCGTTCCGCACGGCGCGCGCCATCGCGCGCGGCGAAGCCGCCCTGGCGCGCGGCGGAATCACCGGAGGGACGCCCCCCCCAGGCAGGCGCTGCCTGGCGGCGAGGCGCAACGGACTTGCGCGCCCTCCAGGCGGACTCCGCCGTGACCCGACCGGGTCCGCCGTCCCCTTCGCCGTCCCGGCGCCGCTGGCCACCAGCCGCACCGGCCGCCGTGGGCCTACCTGTGCTCTGCGAACCGCGGCCGGGCGCCGACCACGGCCTGCCTGCCCCACCGGTCGGACGGCCCTCGGTCGCCCGCCGGCCACGGTCGACTCCCATCCCAGGGGCACTTCGCCGATCCGAACGAGCGTCCCCGCCGTCGCCCTCACCCGGCCGCCGGTACGGCGCACGTGCATGCCCCTGACCAGCGGCGCCTTCGGGGCGTGGACCCCCACGCGCCGCGGAGCGGGCGGCCCCCGCCGGCCCTCGGCCCGAAGCCGCCGGGCGAGCACCCTGACCTCCTTCGCGATTCCACCGGCCACCAGCTGGGGCACCGGCACGGTCCTGGGCACTCGCGAAATTCCGCACCTGGGCGGAGCGGGCCCGGCCGCCGCCACTCGCCGGGTCACCGAAGCCCGCACTCCGACCGCCGGCCGCCGCATTACGCTGACCCGCAGGTCGCGGGGAGCCCGACGCTCGACCCGCGAAACCACCGCCCGCCGCGCGCCGCGGGGCACCGGAGGACGAACCGCTGTCACGTGCCGCCGAGCCGCCACGACGAGGACCACCGCCGTGCCGCCCGGACCGGTCCGAGGCGGACGGCGCTGTCCGGCCGCCCTCGTTCCTACTGTCGTCCCTCGCCATGACCGGCCGTTCCCCTTCGTACCGCGGACGTGCGCGGCTGTGCTGTAGGTGCCCCAACGCCGATCACCGAACCGGCCCACTCGCTCCACCGGTCGCAGCGCCCTCAGGGATCTCTGCGGACCAAAAGACGTACTCGAAACACGACCCGGCGATGTCCACAGTACGGGGTATGCCCCACACCACCGACCTCAGCCACGACCTCACCGGACCAGCCGCACGATCACCGCTCGACCGCAGGGCAGCCCGGGGCCATGCTCCACCGCGGAAAATCACTCCGAAAATACGTGTGGGGCTGCCCTGAAAACAGGGCAGCCCCACACGTATATATAGTCCGGCGGCGTCCTACTCTCCCACACGGTCCCCCATGCAGT
>NZ_JALKFU020000284.1 GCF_023242965.2 Frankia sp. AgKG'84/4 | reverse complement strand
GAGCAGCGCGGCGCGGTGGGCGGTGATCCAGGCAACGACCTGGGCGGCGCCGGGAGCGTAGTCGTAGGTGTCGCCGAGGCCCTCGCTCGCGGCCAGAGCGGGGATGCCGCGCTGGGCGGCGGCGCGGGCCGCGCCGACGGTGCCGGACAGGTTGACCACCGGGCCGAGGTTCTGCCCCTCGTTGATGCCGGAGACGACGAGGTCGGGCTTGAGGCCGAGGGCGTCGAGCGCCACGTTGACGGCGTCCGCTGGGAAGCCGCTGACCGCGACGGCCGGTTGGCCACTGGCGGTCCGGTCGTCGTTGTGGCTGACTTCGCCGCCACTGGTCTTGCCGCCGGTTCCGCTCTGGTTCGCCGCCGGTGCCACGATCTTCACGGTTGTGTTCGGCAGGGCGGCGATGGCGCGGGCGACCGCGTCGATGCCGGCGGAGCTCACCCCGTCGTCGTTGGTGACGAGCACGTCGAGCGTGGTGTCCGCGGGGCGGGTGGCGGTGGCCGACGCTGGTGCCGGCGCCGCGCTCGAGGCGGACGTGGAGCTGGCGCTGGCCGGCGCGGCGGTGTCGGCACTGCCGGAGGACCCGCACGCGGCGGCGGCGAGCAGGACGGTCGCCACTGCGACGGCGAGACGAACGGGCCTCGTGGACACCGGTCCTCCTGAGCTGCGCCGGCCTGGCCGGCTTTCGGGGCACTTCTGTGCGAGCACCACTTTCTACAGCCTGACTCGCATCGGTGCCACTACCAGGCGCGATGCCGGACCCGGGACCGGGATGTCACCTCCGTCCCGGCCCCGCACGCCGAGATGGCCCGTCCGGCCGCAGGTGCCACGCGGCCGGACGAGCCATCCGGATGGATCTCTCAGCGTCCCTCGACTAGCGGGCCGTGATCACAGGACCTTGATCACGGGGCCTTGGTGATGGCGCCGCAGGCGAGCGGCGGCGCGGTCCACTTGCCGTCCTTCAGGTGAACGAGGGTCGCGCAGGGGGAGGACGCGATGTGGTTCAGCGGCCAGCGGGTCTCGGGCACGACGTTGGGCACGTAGTTGGTGTAGCTCGTCGTGTTGAGAGTCTTCAGGAAACTGTCGACGGTCAGATTGCGGCCGGTCTTCTCCAGCGCCTTGACGACCATGTCCGCGGACCAGTAGCCGACCATCGCGGTAAGGCTCACCGCGGTGCCCGGAGAGTACTTCTCGAGGTCCTTGATCATCTGCGCGTTGGCGGGCAGGTCGGCCGGGATTCCCGGCTGCCACTGGGTCAGCGCGTAGCTGTCGTCGAGGGCCTTGATGCTGGACACCCGCGGGTCGAACAGCGGTGAGACGGAGTATCCCTTGAACCCGGAGGCCTTGAGTGCCGTCGCGAGCTTGATGGCGTCACCGAACGGGGTCGCGTAGAAGATGACCGTCGGCGGCTTGCCACCGTCGGACTTCATCAGGGAGTTGACGATCGGGGTGGCGTCCGTCAGGCCGGACAGCGGGACCTGGGCCTTCTGGTAGACCACCTTGAACCCGGCCGACTCGAAGCCCTGGCCAACGGTGATCATGCCCTGCTTCGCGGACTCGTTGTCCAGGCCGACCATCCCGATGGTCTTCGGGGCTCCGGCGGAAAGCAGCTTCGCGACCACGAGGGATCCACCGGTGTCGACGGTCCGCACGCCGTTGGCCGGCGGGCTCTGGCAGCCGGTGATGCCGAAGCCGATGGCGTTGCCGCAGTAGGCGCTGGTGGTGCCCCAGCCGAAGAACGGCATGGTCGCCTTGCAGAACGCGTCGAGGTTGTTCGCCGAGGTGGAGTTGACCGGTACGGCCGCGAACACCTGGTCCTTCTCGACGACTGCCCGGGCCTGGTCCGCGGTACGGCCGCCGTCGCTGCCGTCATCCCGGACACCGATGAAGTCGATCTTGCGGCCGGCGACGCCGCCCTCCGCGTTGGCCCGCTCGAAGCGCGCCTTCGCCCCGGGCAGAACGTCGCCGAAGGCCGTACCCGCCGGGCTGGTCAGCGAGGCGAGACCACCGAGTTTGATCGAGGTCGGAGTGATGCCCCGCGTTGGATTGCTGGCTGGTCCATTGCAGGCCAGGGTCTTTGGATCCAGGGTGACGTTGGTCTGGCTCCACCCATGGTCCGGACCCTGCTTGTTCAGTGCCGGGTCGACGGTGACCGTGCCGCCGCCGCCGCTGCCCTTGCTGTCACCGCCGCCACTGCTGCTGCTGCAAGCCGCGAGCCCAACGGTACAAGCTGCGGATAAGACCAGAATCACTCGGCCGGAACGCCGCATATCTGCCTCCATCGCCGAACGAGTCGGCCGAAAATACGTCCCCGGGAGGCGATCTGTCGGGTAACAGCATCGGTCCCGGTTGAAGTGGTGCCACGACTGCCGCGGCGTCGGTACCCGCCCTCCCGGGCGGCCACCTCGGCCAGGCGACAGACGGAAGGACTGTCCTGGGTCGTGCGACCGCCCACGATGTGGCGGCCCTTGTCGTCGTCCGAACGGTTGAGGGCTTTTCATGAACCTTTGGTTGCGCAAAAACGTATTGTGCGCCGACTCACACTGTCAAGAGATAGTCCGGCTCACGGTTCGGGGAGGCGGGTGGGGGTGCGAAAGGCTGCGTAGCGACCAGAACTGGTCACCCGCAGCGATGGCCCGGCGGGGGCGGTCAGCCGGGAAATGCCCAGCGTGAGGCGACGTCAGGGCATGGCGATGCCCCGGCGAGATGCCCCGGCCCGGGGCGGCGGGCCGGGCCGGCGGGCCGGGGCGCGGGGGTCAGGCCTGCGGCAGGGCGGCGAGCTGGTCGGTGATCCGGCGGATCTCCTCGTCGGCGCGGCTGACCCGGTCGCGCATCTCCGCGATGACCTTCTCGGGTGCCTTCGCGGTGAACTTCTCGTTGCCGAGCTTGGCCTGGGCCTGGGCGCGGATCTTCGCCGTGGCGGCGAGGTCCTTGTCGAGCCGCTTGCGCTCGGCGGCGAAGTCGACGGCGCTGGAGAGGTCCAGCTCGAACCGGACGCCCGCAACCTCCACCTGGCTCACCACGCTGGGCGCCTCGGCCGGCGGGTCCAGCCGGGTGAGGGCGCGGAGGTGCTCCTCGTGGCCGGCGAGCAGCGGGTCGGTGAACTCGATCCGGGTCGCGACCCGCTGGCCCGGCTTGATGCCCTGCGTGTTGCGGAAGCGGCGGATCTCTGTGACGACGGCCTGCAGGGTCGCGACCGTGGCCTCGGCGTCGGGCGCGGCGAGGCGGTTCTCCGCCAGCGGCCACGGCGCCACCACGATCGACGTACCCCCGGTCAGGGACAGCCACAGCTCCTCGGTGACGAACGGGATCACCGGGTGCAGCAGCCGCAGCGTCACGTCGAGGACGTGGCCGAGCACCGCCCGGGTGTTCTCCGCCGCCTCGCCGCCCTGGCCGATCGTGACCTTGGAAAGCTCGACGTACCAGTCGAACAGCTCGTCCCACGCGAAGTGGTAGAGCACGTCGCAGACCTTCGCCAGGTGGTACTGCTCGTAGGCGGCGTCCACCTCGGCGACGACCGAGGCCAGCCGGGACAGGATCCACCGGTCGATCGTGGTCAGTGCGTCGAGGTCCGGCAGGTGCGCGCCGACGTCGGCGCCGTCTCCGGCGGGCAGCGGGCGGGCGCCGTTCATCAGCGCGAAGCGGGTGGCGTTCCAGACCTTGTTGCAGAAGTTCCGGGAACCCTGCACCCACTCCTCGCCGACCGGCACGTCGGCGCCCGGGTTGGCGCCGCGGGCCAGGGTGAAGCGCAGCGCGTCGGCGCCGTAGGCGTTCATCCAGTCCAACGGGTCGACGGTGTTGCCGCGGGACTTCGACATCTTCTTGCCGAACCTGTCCCGGATCAGGCCGGTGAGCACAATGTGCCGGAAGGGAACGGCCTGCTCGATCGGCTGGTCGTCCATCGCGTAGAGGCTGAACATCATCATCCGGGCGACCCAGAAGAAGATGATGTCGTAGCCGGTGACCAGCACGTCCGTCGGATAGAACTGGCGCAGGTCGGGGGTGTCGTCCGGCCAGCCCAGCGTGGAGAACGGCCACAGTGCCGCGGAGAACCAGGTGTCGAGGACGTCGGGGTCCTGGTGCCAGCCCTCGGCGGCCGGCGCGGCGTCGTCCGGCCCGACGCAGACGACCTCGCCGTCCGGGCCGTACCAGACCGGGATGCGGTGGCCCCACCACAACTGGCGGCTGATGCACCAGTCGTGCATGTTGTCGATCCAGTCGAAGTAGCGCCCGGACAGGTCCGCCGGGTGGATCGTGACGTGGCCCTGACGCACGGCGTCGCCCGCGGCACGGGCCAGCGGGTCGACCTTCACGAACCACTGCTTGGACAGCCGCGGCTCGACCACCGTGTCGCACCGGGAGCAGTGGCCGACGGCGTGCAGGTAGGGACGCTTCTCCGCGACGATCCGACCCTGCTCGCGCAGCGCCGCGACGACCGCCGGGCGGGCCTCGAAACGGTCGAGGCCCTCAAACGCGCCGTGCACGGTGATGATCGCCCGCTCGTCCATCACGGTGATCGCGGGCAGGTTGTGGCGCTGGCCGATCTCGAAGTCGTTCGGGTCATGCGCGGGGGTGACCTTGACGGCGCCGGTGCCGAACTCGGGGTCGACGTGCTCGTCGGCCACGATCGGGATCCGCCGGTTGGTCAGCGGCAGCTCGACGGTGGTGCCGACGAGGTGCGCGTAGCGGGGGTCGTCCGGGTGGACCGCGACGGCGGTGTCGCCGAGCATCGTCTCCGCGCGGGTGGTCGCCACGACGATCGAGCGCTCGCCGTCGCCGTAGCGGATGGAGACCAGCTCGCCGGCGTCCTCGGAGTGCTCGACCTCGATGTCGGACAGCGCGGTGCGGCAGCGCGGGCACCAGTTGATGATCCGCTCGGCCCGGTAGATCAGGCCGTCGTCGAAGAGCCGCTTGAAGATCGTCTGCACCGCGCGGGACAGGCCCTCGTCCATCGTGAAGCGTTCACGCGACCAGTCGACGCCCTCACCGAGACGGCGCATCTGGTCGAGGATCCGGCCGCCGTACTCCTCCTTCCACTGCCACACCCGGGAGACGAACTCCTCGCGGGTGAGGTCGTGGCGGGACTTGCCCTCCGACTGGGCGAGGTGGCGCTCGACGACGGTCTGGGTGGCGATGCCGGCGTGGTCCATCCCCGGCAGCCACAGCGCCTCGAAGTCGCGCATGCGGGCCCGGCGGGTCAGCGCGTCCATCACCGTGTGCTGGAACGCGTGGCCCAGGTGCAGCTGGCCGGTGACGTTGGGCGGCGGGATGACGATGGTGAACGGCGTTCTGTCGCTCTTGACGTCCGCCTCGAAGTACCCGGCCTCGACCCACCGGCGGTAGAGCTTTTCCTCTACGTCGGCGGGGGCGTACTGCGTGGGCGGGACGGGCTGGGCGGGCGGGACAGAGCTTGCGGTCACGGTTGGTGATTATAGCCTCGGCGCGGCACCGGGCAGTTCGGCGCTTCGTCGCCTATGGTGCCGAAGATGACTCAGGCTCCGGATCCGCCGAGTCTGCCGCCGCTACGGATCGGCATTCTCGGCGCGGCCAGGATCGCGCCGTGGGCTGTGATCACCCCCGCGCGGAGCAACCCCGAGGTGGTGGTGGCGGCGATCGCCGCCCGCGATCCGCGGCGGGCGCAGGCCTTCGCCCGCCGGCACCGGATCCCCCGCCCGGTCGCCTCCTACCAGGCGCTGGTCGAGGACCCGGAGATCGACGCCGTCTACGTACCGCTGCCCGCCGCCCTGCACGGGCGCTGGACGCTAGCGGCGCTGGCCGCCGGGCGGCACGTGCTCTGCGAGAAGCCGTTCGCGGCCAACGCCGACGAGGCCGCGTCCGTCGCCGCCGCGGCGCAGCGCTCCGGCCTCGTGGTGATGGAGGCGTTCCACTACCGCCACCACGCGCTCGTCACCCGGATCCTCGAGCTGCTCGCCGAGGGCGCGATCGGCGAGGTCACCCAGGTGCGCGCCCGCTTCCACCTGCCGCTCCCGAGCCGGGGCAACATCCGCTACGACCTCGCGCTCGGCGGCGGCGCGCTGATGGACGCGGGCTGCTATCCGGTGCACCTTGTGCGCACCGTGGTGCGCGCCACCGGAGATGACGGGGAGCCCACCGTGGTGTCGGCGCGGGCCCGGGAACGCTCCGGCAGCGGGATCGACGACGTGATGACGGCGAGCCTGTCCTTCCCGGGCGGCGTGACCGGCGAGATCTCCTGCGGTATGCACCGGCTGCCGCGCGGATTCCCGACGGCGCGGATCATCGGCACCCGCGGCGAGATCCGGGTGCTCAACTTCGTCGTGCCGCAGGCGGGTTGCCGGCTGACCGTGCGGGCCGGCGGGAAGCATATGCGGGTCCCGGTTCCCCGCCGGCCCAGCACCTACGCCTGCCAGCTCAGCGCGTTCGCCGGCGCCGTGCTGCGGGGCGGGCCCGTCCTGACCGACGCCGCCGACGCCGTCGCGTCGATGCGGGTGATCGACGCGTGCTATCGCGGAGCGGGCCTCGCCCCGCGCGAGCCGCGGCCCCCCGGCCGCCCCGGCCCGCCCCCGCACCCACACCCGGCGCCGGCGCACCCGCA
>NZ_JALKFU020000283.1 GCF_023242965.2 Frankia sp. AgKG'84/4 | reverse complement strand
GGGCGGGTGGCCGGCGCGCGACGCCGACCGGTCCCGGCCGCCACGGCAGCGACCAGCCCACGCCCTTCCCCTCCGACGTTGCTCCCGGCGTGACCGGCGTCTCCCGGGGGTCTTCGGTCGCGTGACCGCTCGACAGGCACCGACATCCATCCCCGGCGTCGGCGGCGCCCGCACGTCGCCGCCCGCCCCCGTCCGCCGCCGCCGCCTTCTGGCAGCCGCGTCGCTTCTTGTCATCGCCCTCGTCAGCACCGGGCTGGCGGCGTGCTCCGGCTCCTCCGAGCCGGAGCCGACGCCCTCGGGGGTGACCTGGACCTCCGGCGCCAATGGCAACTACCCCGCGGACGTCAACGCCTGGGGCTCGTTCACCAACCGCAAGCCCGGCCTCGCGATCGTCTTCACCGTGCGCAAGAACTGGTCCAGCATGGTCTCGGGAGACTGGCCGTCGTCGGCCTTCACCAAGGACAAGTTCCCCGGCGCGGTGTCGATCGCCCAGCCGCTGTACGCCCCGGACGGCAACGAGGCGACCTGCGCCACCGGCGCCTACGACGCGAACTGGGCCACCTTCGGCCAGACGCTGACGAAGTACGGCCGCGGCGACGCCTACATCCGGCTCGGCTGGGAGTTCAACGGCGGCTACATGTACTGGCACGTGCGCGACCCCGAGGCATGGAAGACGTGCTTCCGCCGGGCGGTGACCGCCCTGCGCTCCACCGCCCCGGCCGTGAAGATCGACTGGAACATGAACGCCCACAACGACAAGTTGCCCGGCAGTGGCCGCGACGTGTGGGATGCCTATCCCGGCGACCAGTACGTCGACATCGTCAGCATCGACTCGTACGACCACTATCCCGCCTCGGTCAGCGAAACCAGCTGGAACCGACAGTGCCACCAGCGCTCCGGACTGTGCACAGTGATCCAGTTCGCCCGTGAGCACGGCAAGAAGTTCGCGGTGCCGGAGTGGGGCCTGGTGCGCTCCGCCGGCGGCGGCGGGGATAACCCCTACTACATCGGCAAAATGTACGAGACGTTCGTGGCGAACGCGAGGGACCTGGCGTACGAGGCGTACTACAACAACGCCGAGCCGGACAATGTTCGCTCATCGCTGTACAAACCGGATCTCAATCCGAAGTCAGCCAAGCGTTACCTGACCTTGTTCGGGAGTGACTGACCCGACGCCTCGGCGGACGGTGTGGGCCGCCGGCGTCGCCTGACCGGGACCGGCCGCGGGACCGTTAGGGTTGTTGATGTCACGGGTTCGACGTCGAAATGTGTGGTGGGGCAGTGGCGGATCGCCAGGACTGGATGACCAGGGCCGCGGATGACGCGATCGCGGCGGCGCGGCGGCGCGGCGGAGACGGGCCGGTCGTCTGCGCGTCCGGGATCAGCCCGTCGGGGCCCATTCACCTCGGCAATCTCCGGGAGATCCTCGTTCCGCACCTGGTGGCGGAGGAGATCCGCGGGCGCGGGGTGGATTGCGAGCACATCCTGTCCTGGGATGACTACGACCGGCTGCGCAAGGTTCCCGCTGGCGTGCCCGCGGACTTCACGGAGCACGTCGGGCGGCCCCTGAGCGCCATCCCCGACCCCTGGGGCGAGTTCCCGAACTGGGCCGAGCGGTTCAAGGCCCCGTTCCGGGCCGCGCTGCGCCAGCTCGGCATCGAGGTCCGCGAGATCAGCCAGACCGAGATGTACCAATCGGGCGCCTACGCGGACCGCATCGCCCGCGCGATTGCCGCCGCCGGCACCATCGACGCCATCCTGGGTCGTTACCGCACGCTCACGCCACCGGCCGACCAGCAGTCCGGCGCGGCCGGCGCCGAGGCCGAGGTCGAGCCGGACGAGGGCGCTGCCGAGGAGGAGAGCTCGGCGTCGGCACTGGGCTACTTCCCGTACCGCCCCTACTGCGACACCTGCGGGCGGGACACCACCACCGTGACCGTCTTCGATCCGGCGGCCGGTCAGGGCGACTACACCTGCGAGACCTGCGGTCACCACGGCCGGTTCGACATCCGCGCCGGCGCGAGCGGCAAGCTGGTGTGGAAGGTCGACTGGCCGATGCGCTGGGCGTTCGAGAACGTCGCGTTCGAGGCCGGCGGGGTCGACCACTCCTCCCCCGGGTCGAGTTTCACCGTCGGCGGCCACATCGTCCGGGAAATCTTCGGTGGGCAGCCGCCGGAGTACCTGCCGTACTCGTTCGTCGGTGTCCGCGGCCGGGCGAAGCTGTCTGGTTCGGCCGGCGGCGCCCCCACCCCGGCGGACGCCCTGCAGATCCTGGAACCGGCGATCCTGCGCTGGGTCTACGCCCGGCGCAAGCCCAACCAGGCGATCACCGTTGACTTCGGCCAGGAGGTGCTGCGCGTCTACGACGAGTGGGACGCGCTGAACCGCCGGGCCGCGGCCGGTTCGGCGGAGCCGACGGACCTTGCGGTGCTGGCCCGCTCGCGGGGCACCGTGGCCGGTGGTCCCGTGGCGGCGCCAGCGACGGTGTTCCCGTTCCGACTGCTGTCGTCGATCTGTGACATCACCGCCGACGACGCCGCCCAGATCCTGCGCATCGTGCGGCACGCCCGCAGCGGCGACGACGCGGCGGACACGCCGGTCGAACTGGCGGACCTTCAGCCGCGCCTGGACTGCGCCCGCACGTGGACCCGCGAGCACGTCCCGGCCGATCAGCGGACGATCGTGCGGACCGAGCCCGACCACGACGCGCTCGCCGTGCTCAGCTCCGACGAGGCGAAGGCCCTCGCTATCCTCGTCGCCGAGCTGGAGACCGACTGGTCCCTGGACGGTCTCACCGCGCTGACCTACGCGGTGCCGAAGCTGCTGCAGGGGCTGCCCGCCGACGCACCCGCCACCGCGGAACTCAAGCAGGCCCAACGGGCGTTCTTCGTGCTCGTCTACCAGCTGCTGGTCGGGCGGGACACCGGACCCCGGCTGCCGACCCTGCTGCTCTCCCTCGGCGCGCCCCGCATCCGGACACTGCTGACCGGCGAGAGCACCTGAGCCCACCGCCGGCCTGCCCGGCCCAGACCGCGCGCAGGCGCAGCATGGGCCGGGCAGGGCCCGCGACCGCTCAGCGACCGCGCGGCGTTCAGGCGAGGGCGCCGTCGAGGTCCTTGCGGATCTCCTCGGGGGTGACGGTGGGCTCGTAGCGACGGACGACCTTGCCGTCGCCGTCGACGAGGAACTTCGTGAAGTTCCACTTGACCTCGTCGGTGCCGATCGCCTCGGGGCGGCTCTTGGCGACGTGCTCGTAGAGGAAACCGGAGTCGGGGCCGAACTCGCCCGGCGCCTCGGTGCGCAGGTACTGGTAGAGCGGTGCGGCGTCCGGCCCGTTCACCTCGACCTTGCCCAGCACGGGGAAGGTGACGTCGAAGGTGGTCGAGCAGAAGTTCTGGATCTCCTCGTTGGTGCCCGGCTCCTGCCCGCCGAACTGGTTGCAGGGGAACCCGAGGATCTCCAGGCCGCGTCCGTTCAGGTCCCGGTAGAGGGCCTCGAGGCCCTCGTACTGCGGCGTCAGGCCGCACTTGCTGGCGACGTTGACGATCAGCAGCGTCTTGCCGGCGTAGTCGCCCAGCGAGCGGGAGCCACCATCGGCGGCCTCAACGGTGAAGTCATGAACAGTCACAGTCAACCTGGCTCTCGATGCGAGGGATACCTGGAGGGCGGCGGCCGATCGTCCGGCCGCGGACCATAGCAGACGCTACTCCTCGGACCCTTTTATGTCGCCGCTCCGGTGACGTAATAGGCACGATCCCCCGAAGGGCGGCGGACCGGGACGTGCGGCGGCCGGCGGGTGTCTGGGATGCTCGACGGGTTCCATCCACGCGTCCACCCGCGCGGCGGCCGATTCAGCCGCCCACGACGAGCGAACAGGAGCCGACGCCGCCATGAGCATCGACCCCGACCTGCTGAAGATCCTCGCCTGCCCGGTCGACAAGGGGCCGCTGGAACTGACAGACGGCTGGCTGGTGAACCCGCGTCTTGGGCATCGCTACGAGGTCCGCGGGGACGTCCCGATCCTGTTGCGCCCGGACCACGTTGACGCCGCGGAGGCCCGCGCCGGCCGCGCGGTCCGCTGACCGAACCGGTCGGCGCCGTGGCGCCTGCCCGCCGCGGACGTGCGAATGGGGCCCGAGGACGAATCCTCGGGCCCCATTCGCGTCTGCCCGCTACCGCCAGGCGGTTACCGCCGGGCTACCGGTCACTCCCGGCCGAACTGCTCGCGCAGCCGGCGCAGGGCTTCCTCGTCGATCGCCGAGGGTGCCTGCTCGGACTGCGAGGAGGTGTAGGAGGACGGAGCCGCCGCGGCGGCATCGGCCTCCTGCGCGGCGCGGATCTGGGCCTGGTGAGCCTCGAACCGCGACTGCGCCTCGCCGTACTGACGCTCCCACTCGGCCTGCTGCTCCTCGAAGCCCGGCAGCCACTCGCCGGTCTCGGGGTCGAAGCCCTCGGGGTAGACGTAATTGCCCTGCTCGTCGTACTTGGCTTCCATGCCGTACTGGCTCGGGTCGAACGCCTCGCCGTCGACCGCCAGCCCAGCGACCTCGTTGGCCTGCTTGAGCGACAGGCTGATCCGGCGCCGGTCGAGATCGATGTCGATCACCTTGACCAGGATCTCGTCACCGACGTTCACGACCTGCTCGGGGATCTCCACATGCCGCTCGGCGAGCTCGGAGATGTGGACCAGACCCTCGATGCCCTCGTCCACCCGGACGAACGCGCCGAACGGCACCAGCTTCGTGACCCGGCCCGGCACGACCTGGCCGATCGCGTGGGTACGGGCGAACTGACGCCACGGGTCTTCCTGCGTCGCCTTCAGCGACAGCGAGACGCGCTCGCGGTCCAGGTCGACGTCGAGGACCTCGACGGTGACCTCCTGGCCGACCTCGACCACCTCGGACGGGTGGTCGATGTGCTTCCAGGACAGCTCCGAGACGTGCACGAGGCCGTCGACTCCGCCGAGGTCCACGAAGGCGCCGAAGTTCACGATCGAGCTGACGACGCCCTTGCGGATCTGGCCCTTGGCGAGCTGCGCGAGGAACTCGGAACGCACCTCGCTCTGGGTCTGCTCCAGCCAGGCACGCCGCGAGAGCACGACGTTGTTGCGGTTCTTGTCCAGCTCGATGATCTTCGCCTCGAGCTCCCGACCCACATACGGCTGCAGGTCGCGGACCCGGCGCATCTCCACGAGGGAGGCGGGCAGGAACCCACGCAGGCCGATGTCGAGGATCAGACCGCCCTTGACGACCTCAATGACGGTGCCAGTGACGACGCCGTCCTCGTCCTTGAGCTTCTCGATCGTGCCCCAGGCGCGCTCGTACTGGGCGCGCTTCTTGGACAGGATCAGACGGCCTTCTTTGTCCTCCTTCTGGAGGACAAGGGCCTCGACGTGGTCGCCGACACTCACGACCTCGTGCGGGTCGACATCGTGCTTGATCGACAGCTCCCGGGACGGGATCACGCCCTCGGTCTTGTAGCCGATGTCGAGCAGCACCTCGTCCCGGTCAACCTTGACGATGATGCCGTCAACGATGTCGCCATCGTTGAAGAACTTGATCGTCTTGTCGACTGCAGCGAGGAAGTCTTCGGCAGAGCCGATGTCGTTGACCGCTACCTGGGGTGTGGTGTGCGAGGTGGTCACGGTCTCCACGGGTCGTACGTCGGTGGTGCTCGTCAAGGGGTCGGCTCCGACTGAGGGTGGTCGTCCGCGCGAGGGCCGGATCGAACCGCCGGGACCGAGGGACAGATACAACGCGCGAAACGAAGAAACTGTCAGAACCGATAACGACGCTCGAGTGGATCCGCTCGGTCTGAGACCCACGGACCCTCGTGCACAGACACGAGTCTAGGGACGGGGGTCGGGGGTGGTCAACGGGAGGCGGCGCCAAGACGCTCGCAACTCGCAACCGTGGTCACGCTGCGCAGACACAAGACGTCCAAAAGTAGCTATGCCCGACCCTCTCGCGTCCACCGAGGCACGGTTCGCCGACCATCCCCGCCGACGATCACCATGTCCGGGCCACAGACCCTCACGCTCCGATCCGCCGAGTTCACGCGGCACAGCCGAATCAATCGCGATATTCCGGATGTGTAGCGATATATAGCGTTTTGGGACCAGACAGTGAGGGTGGACGCCGGGTCCCGTACAGACCACTCCACGGATCACCCCTCGACGGGGGCGGTGCCTGCGGTCAGTGACCGAACTACCCGGCCGTGTGATGCTCACCACTCGATGGCCTGTCGGCCTCGGTGACGCCCTCGACCGCCGGCCCGCCCGGACCGACGCCGGGACCCGGCCGCGACCGGGTCGCCCGCGCCGAGTCCGCCCGCGGGCTCTGCGCACCCCCGCGACCGGCGGCCGCTGCCACGCTCGGGGCACCCAGCCATGCTCCGCGTCGTCGGGCACCGGCCGGCCCATGTTCGGCGCGGACTCGATCGGGTCAGCCAGGCGGCCGGCCGCCCTGCCCCAGTCGGCGGTGCGCGTCACGGACCCCGCGGACCGGGACGGCAGTGGCACCGTCGGAGTGTCGGCGGGCGGTCCGCCACGGCCCGCGGCGGCTCCCGGCACGGTGCTCGCCGGCACGGTGCTCGCCGGCACGGTGCTCGCCGGCACGGTGCTCGCC
>NZ_JALKFU020000282.1 GCF_023242965.2 Frankia sp. AgKG'84/4 | reverse complement strand
CCCCGCCCCCCCCCCCCCCCCCCCCCCCCCCCCCCCCCCCCCCCCCCCCCCCCCCCCCCCCCCCCCCCCCCCCCCCCACGGCCGAGCGCGGATACTCACCCGGTGCGCTCCCTCCGCCGACGGGCACCCAGCGGGCTCGTCGTTACTTCCGACGCGCCGCCAGGAGCAGACGACCCGAGCCGACGGCGAACGGCGCGCCGTCCGGGTCGCCATAACGGCTCAGGTCGACGAACCCGGCCTCCGTCAGCAGTTCGCCGAGCTGGCCGCTGGTCCAGACGTGGTGCACGGCGCTCGCGTGCAGGATCCGCGATCCCTGGGTGAACTGGTGATGGCTGATCAGCTGGCTGGCCGTGGCGTCGTACTCGAACGTCGTCTCGACGGTGATGTCGCCCGTCCGCATGGTTCGCGGCTCGCCGGTGAAGCCGGGCAGCACCGACTCGGCGGCGCCACCCACATCGATCACCAGCCCACCGCCCGGGCGGACGGCGGCGGCGAGGGCGGCGACGAACTCCCGCGTGCCGACCGGATCGAAGTAGCAGAAGCTGTTGCCGAGGCACACGGCGGCATCGAAGACACCCAGTTGCGTGAGATCACGCATGTCACGGTGCTCAAACGTCACCGCGGCCTGTTGACCGGCCGCCGCGCGCCGCGCATGGTCGAGCGCCTCCGCGGACAGGTCGACGCCGGTGACCCGGTGACCATGCGCGGCCAACGCGAGGCTGTGCCGCCCGCTGCCGCAAGGGACGTCGAGGATCCGCGAGCCCGCCGCGAGTTCGAGCCGGGCCTCGACGAACGCGACGTCAACCGCGGTCCACTCCGGGGCGGCGACGCGACGCCAGAACTCGTTCGGAAGATAGGTGAAGAAGTCCGCGTACCACGCGGACGGGATGTTCGTGCTCAACGCAGGTTGCTCCATGATCCCGATGGGATGTCACGTGGACTGAGGAAAACTCGAGGTCCAACGGGTCACCGGGAGAACGGAGCATGCGCGACCAGCACCGAGGGGACCACGGCGCGAATCCTCACCGGCGACCCGGGACGAGGCCCGGGGCAGGCATTGGCATCCTCCGCAAGCGCGTCCGCCGGGAACCCCCCGGCGGGATGTACCGATCACGTTAGGACACGCGGCGACGGTCCCGCAACGCATTTTCGCGCCGCTCCGGCCCCGCCCGGAGGATTCGTGCCACCTCCGCCCCGTATTCTCTGGACAAATCAATCCAGATCGGGAGGCGGCGACGGTGGAGCCCCTGCGTCCCCACGATCCGGAAGTGATCGGTAGCTACCGGCTGGTGCGGCGTCTCGGCGCCGGCGGCATGGGCCGGGTGTATCTCGGCCGCAGCGCCGGCGGTCGGACCGTGGCCGTCAAGGTGATCCGTTCCGAGCTGACCGGCGATCCACGGTTCCGCGAACGGTTCCGGCGCGAGGTCGACGCGGCCCGCCGCGTCGGTGGGATGTGGACGGCGCCGGTGCTCGACGCCGACCCGGACGCCGCGGACCCGTGGCTGGTCACCGCGTTCGTCCCGGGCCCGTCCCTGCAGGACGCCATCCGCGGGCACGGCCCGCTGCCCGCAGCGAGCGTGCGGGCACTCGGCGCGGGGCTCGCCGAGGCCCTGATCGACGTGCACCGCGCGGGACTCATCCACCGCGACCTCAAACCGTCCAACGTGCTACTCAGCCTGGACGGCCCGAAGGTCATCGACTTCGGCATCTCGCGCGCGGTCGACGCGACTGCGCTGACGAACACCGGCGCGGCCGTGGGCTCCCCCGCGTACATGGCACCGGAGCAGATCAGTTCCGGCGACGTCGGGCCGGCCAGCGACATCTTCGCCCTCGGCGCGGTGCTGACCCACGCCGTCACCGGTATGGGCCCGTTTCAGGCACCGAGCGTGCCCGCGATGATGTACGCGGTGATGTCCCGGGAACCGGATCTCACCGGGGTGCCCGCCGAGTTACGCGGACTGGTCACGGCCTGCCTGCGCAAGTCCCCCGTCGAGCGGCCCACGCCGCAGGCGGTGCTGGCGAGCCTGGGCGCGACCGACGGCGCGGCGACGCTGATCGCGCCCGGCTGGCTGCCCGCGGCACTGGTCACGGCGCTCAGCCGGCGTGCCGTGACGCTGCTGGATCTCGACGCCCCGCCACCGACGTCCCCGGCGGCCGCCGCCTTTGTCGCTGGTACCGGGCAGGGATGGAGCACGGACGATCCGGCGACCGCGGCGCCGACCCAGGCGCCGGTGGCGGCGCCGAACCCAGGCGGCCCTGGCGCCCACCCCACCGGTGCCCCGACCGGCCCTGGCCAACCGGCGGGTACCGGTCCGCCTCCGCAGCAGCTGGCCTCGCCGGCACCTGCCCCGCCTCCACCGTCGGAGCCGCAGCCCGGATCGCGCCGGACGCTGCCGGTCCCCCCGCTCGCCGTGGGCGTCGGGGTGGTCGGCGTGGGCCTGGTGGTCCTGCTCGTCGTCCTGCTGTATCTCCTCGGTTCCGCGAACCGCCGGGGTGACGCGCGCCCCCGCGCCACTCCGACCGCCGCGGGCGGCGGCAGCACGACCGTGGGCTCCAGTCCGGACGCCGCCCGTTCCGGGCCGACGACCGAAACCTCCACGCCCGAGGCCGGTTCCGGCGCGGTCCCGGCCAGTTACGTCGGTACCTGGCGAGGCACGATCACCACCGGCCGCGGCATTTCCGAGGCCGTCGTGATCACCTTGCGCGACGGGCGGGTCGGCGACACCGTCGCGCATTCGGAGGTCAGCGTGAACGGGCTGGAGAGCCTGAGCACCGAGCCGATCCGCTGCGTCGCCGACCTTCGGCTGATCAGCACCGCCGATGGCACGACTCTGGAGGACGTTCCCACCGGCGGCCCCGAACCCACCCTCCTCGGCCTGCCGGTCTGCACCCACGGCGGCCAGGTGACGCTGCGTCTGCGGGTGGGCGGCAGTATGCAGTACAGCTCCGACGCCCCCGGCTCCGGCGACCCCGTGGGCATTCTCGTTCGCGAACGCTGATCATCCCCGGTGCCGTTTCCGGCGCCGGGGATCGGCGATCAGGGATCGGTGCGGCTCAGTTCGTGATGCTGGTGCCGGCCCGTTCCGCCTGGGCGGCACGCGCCACCTCGTCCTTGCGGACGGTCTCGATGAGCGCGTTCTCGGCCTCGGTCGCCTGGGTCAGGGCCGCCTCGATCAGGGCCGCCTCGATCAGGGCCGCCTCGGCGCGGTTTGCCTCCAGGCCGGAGACCGTGCGCAGCGGCACCTCCCGCAGCAGCAGTGCGAGCGGCACGGCGAGCACCATGACGATGGCGGCGACGATGAACACCAGGTCGAGGGCGTTCGAGAAGCCGGTCAGGAACGGGTGGGCGATGGCCTTGTCGAGCCCGTGCAGGAAGGCGGTGTCGTTCAGCGAGCCGCCGGAGCTGACCTGCGCCACCTGGTCGGGATGGGCGGTGGCGGCCGAGATGAACGCCGGGTCGCTGCCGGCGGCGGTGTACGCGGAGCCGATCCGGTCGGACGCGGCGCCGAACAGGATCGACAGGAACACCGCGGTCCCGAGCGTGCCGCCCATCTGGCGGAAGAAGGTGCCCGACGAGGTCGCCACGCCGATGTCCTGGGGGTCGACGGCGTTCTGCATGGCGACCTGCAGGGTCTGGGTGTTCAGGCCGACCCCGACGCCGAACAGCAGCATCAGCAGGTCGGTGTGCCACAGCGGCGTGTCGGCGTGCAGGAAGGACAGCAGCCCGAGGGCGACGACCAGGGCGACCGACCCGATGACCGGGAAGATCCGGTAACGGCCTGTCCGCGAGGTGATCTGCCCCGCGATCATGGAGGCGCCCATCAGTCCGATCATGAGCGGGATCATCAGCAGCCCGGCCTTGGTCGGCGACGCGCCCTTGACGATCTGCAGGTAGAGCGGGATGCAGGCCAGTCCGCCGAACATCCCGAGACCCACCATCAGGGACACGGCGGAACCGACGGAGAAGGTTCGGATGCGGAACAGCCGCAGCGGGATCAGCGCGTCGTCACCCATCCGCCGCTCGGCGGCGAGGAAGGCACCCAGCCCGAGCACGCCGACGACGTAGCAGATCAGCGCCACCGGCGAGGACCAGCCCCACTCCCGGCCGCGCTCGGCGACCAGCAGGAGCGGCACGACGGCGAGGATGATCGAGACGGTCCCCCAGGTGTCGATCCGGGTCTCCCCGCGCTGCCGCCGGGGAAGGTGCAGCACCCGCTGGACGACGGCGAGGGTGAGGATGCCGATCGGCACGTTCACCCAGAAGATCCACCGCCAGCCCGACAGGCCGGCGATCGTGTCCTGGCCGGCGAAGAAACCGCCGATGACCGGGCCGAGCACGCTCGACGTCGCGAAGGTCATCATGAAGTAGCCCATGTACCGGGGGCGTTCCTGCGGCGACAGGATGTCCGCGAGGATCGCCATCGCGAGGGCGATCAGGCCGCCGGCACCGAGGCCCTGCAGGGCGCGGAACCCGGCCAGCATGTACATGCTCGACGCCAGCCCGCACAGGGCGGAGCCGACAATGAAGATCGAAATTGAGATCATGAACAGCGGCTTGCGCCCGTAGATGTCGGACAGCTTGCCGTAGAGCGGCGTCGAGATCGTGGACGTGATCAGGAAGGCGGTCGTGACCCATGCCTGCACCGACAGGCCGTGCAGGTCGTCGCCGATGCTGCGGATCGCGGTGGTGACGACCGTCTGGTCGAGCGAGGCGAGGAACAGGCCGAGCAGCAGCGCGACCATGATCTCCAAGGTCTGGCGATGGGTGAGCGGGCCGGTGGGGACGGCGGCACCGGCTCCGGCGTGCGCCGAGGCATTGTCATGGGCGCGGTCGGTCCCGCGCCGGGTTTGCTTGGCTGATCGCGTAGACATCTGCCATCCAGGTGTTTGCGGTGGTGGCGTGAAGAAGTGGGCGACGCAGGCCGGCTACCGGCCGGAGCGCGTCGACGGGGCGCCGGGCGCGTCGGCCCGCTGGGCCACGTTGGCCTGGTGTTGCTCGAATTCGTTGTCGAAGCGGCTCAGCAGGGCGGCGAAGGTGACGATGTCCTCGCTGCTCCAGCCGGAGAGCATCGCGGCGTATTGCGCGTCACGGTTGCGGAGGTGCTCCCGGTAGACCTGCCCGCCGGCCTCGGTGACCGCCAGCACGACGGCCCGGCCGTCGTCGGGGTCCGCGCGCCGCTCCACGTAGCCGTCGCGCACCAGGCCGGCGACCTGCCGGCTCACCGTCGAAGGGTCTGACTGCACCGCGGCGGCGAGGGAACCCAGCCGCATCGGGCCGCCGGCGGCCAGGCTCGAGATCAGGGCCTGCGCGGCCCGCTCCACGTCGTGACGGGCGGTGGCGAGGTACTGGTGACGGGCGCGGCCGAACGTCCGCTGCATCCGCGTGAGCTCCTGCGCGAGCTGGGCGACCTGCTGGTCCCGCCAGTCCGCCGACTCCTGGCCGGTCGCGGGCCGGATGGTATCCATGATCGATAAATCCTTCTCGCGCATCGTCATCCGCCTGTCAGCGCAGGAGCTCGAACGAGGCCCCAATCGGGCTCTCCAGCGCGCCACCGCACGCCGCGAACCCCTCGGATCGAGGACTGTATGCTTGCATCATACAAGTAGTAACTCGGCACCCTGCTGCTTTTCATCCCTCACGTTCACGTGAGATGACGCACAGGCGCGGCACGTGGAGGCACCGCGGCGCGCCCCTGGCTGGTCGCTCCGAGGGGCCCGGCGCCGGATGGCCTCGGCTTGATCGGTCCGAGGCGTGCCCAAGCAGGTGGAGGCCCGCTGCCGGCGGCGATCTCCACCCGGTCTCCACCCGTGGGCCGAGGCGACCGACTTCCTAGATCACGATGCTGGATCCATGACGACGACAGACTGGATCCTCGACATCGTGCTCATCCTGGTTGTCCTCCGGCAGGTCCGGGAGGCCCGGGTCGACCTTCGGTTCGTGCTGGTGCCGCTCGGCATCGTCAGCTGGAGCGCGCACAGGTACCTGCACTCCGTCCCCACCGCCGGAAACGACCTCGTCCTCATCGCGCTGTTCGCGCTCGTCGGCACCGTCCTGGGCGTCACCGGCGGCCTGGCCACCCGGGTGCGACACGACGGCAGCCACCCGCTCGCCCAGGCCGGCGCGGCCGCGGTCGTCCTCTGGCTCGTCGGCATGGGCGGTCGGCTCGTCTTCCAGGTCTGGGCCAGCCACGGGGGCGGAGCCACGCTCGCCCGATTCAGCGCGGCCCACGACATCACCTCAGACCAGGCCTGGGTCACCGCCCTGCTGCTGATGGCCTTCGCGGAGGTCGCCACCCGGATCGGGACGATCGTCATCCGCGCGGCCGCCGAGAGCCGGACCGCCCGGCCCGAGCTCGCCCGCGTGTGACGCGAGAGCCGACATGCCTTCTCTTTCCGGCAGCTATCGTCAGCGCGTGCCGACCCCCGCCGCCCCGCCAGTCGAGCGGCGGGGGGCGAGCGCCGCCCAGATCGACAACCCGAGCGTGCGCTACGCGACCACCGCTGTGCTCATCCTGGTGGCGGCGCTGGTCGTCCCGTCCGGGCTCACGGGGGCGCGCGCCACGGCCACCGTCGCGCTGCTCGTCGTCAACTGCGCGGTCCTCGCGACGCGCCACCTGCCGGCCTCAGTGCTCCCGGCCCGGCCCCGGATCGCGCTGCTCGTCGT
>NZ_JALKFU020000281.1 GCF_023242965.2 Frankia sp. AgKG'84/4 | reverse complement strand
GTTCTCACCGGCCCAGCCGGCTGGAACACCATCCCCGTCGCCTTCTCCAACGGCGACGGCACCTTCAGGGTCACCAACAGCCAGGTCAGTGGATTCCCTGGCTGGGCGACAGAATCCGGCGTGCGGCTGATACCCGCGCCACTCGGCTAGATCTGGTCGTGGTTTCCCGCGTACGCCCGTCAAACGGCCGCGTACGCGGGAGAAACCATCATCAGGTTCTGTCCGTCGAACGGGAGCGGGAGCGGGACGCCGGCGTGAGCTGCTCGTCGCCTCCGACGGCCCCAGTATCACCATCGTCGCGCTCAGCCCGCACAGGCCGCGACCGGCAGGCCTCTTCGGCGTCACACGATGCGTACACGACCGCCACCCGGGCCGGGGCGACGACAAAAGACCAGGCCACGGGCCGTCCATCGAATTTTCAGGCCTCACACGATCGGAAAATCCGCCGTCCAGGTAGGCTTCAGCTTTTTGCCCACCTCACGGCGGAGATCTGCGTACGCGGGCAGACGGTGTCGGATAGACGTCATCGTCCGTTGGCTGTTCGACGATAACCTTGGCGTCGCCGTCCGACCTATGCCCCTTTGGAAGGCCCGCGCAGATGAGTGCAGTCCCCGTCGATACAGGCGGCCTTCCCCCTCCGGCCGACCGCAAATCCCCGGCCCCTGGTGAAGCGCAAGGGTCTGCTCGTCCATTAGACAGGTCCGTGACCAGCACTTTCCCTCTGTCGGTCGGTGCGGGGCATCCGGATGACCCGACGTCGATGGCGCTCGACGCAGGTCGGTGGACGGCCGCCTTCCTGGTCATGGGCGCGCTCGCCGCTGCCGGCGTGGGCGCCATCGGAACCCGTATCGACCTGGCCGTGTACCGGATGGGCGGGGCCGCGCTGTTACACGGCCGGCCGCTCTACGAACAGGTGATGCCGCGGACCGGCCTGCCGTTCACCTACCCGCCGTTCGCGGCGTTCCTGTTCGCCCCGATAGCAGCGTTACCGCAGTGGATGGCGCAGGCGCTGTGGGGCGGGCTGCTGTTCGTCTGCCTCGCATTCTTCGTCCGCGAGATCGCGGCCGCCGTCGGCCTGCCCGGCAGGCATGTCATCGCCGCCACGGCGGGGCGGCCGGTTGCCGCCGGAGGTCTGCTGCTCGGGACCGCCGTCGTGGTTCTGGCGTGCGAGCCCGTCCGGCAGAACTTCGGGTTCGGGCAGGTGAACATCCCGCTGGCCCTGATGGTGCTGCTCGACCTACGCGGACGAACTGGCCGCCTGCCACGCGGCGTCCTTCTCGGCCTCGCCGGCGCGGTAAAACTCACTCCGCTGATCTTCGTGCCGTATCTGCTGCTCGTCGGTCGCTCGAAAGCCGCCGCGGTCGCCTCAGCCACCTTCGTCGGCGTCGGCGTGCTCGCGGCGCTGCCCACCGCGGCCGACTCGCACCTGTTCTGGACCGAACTGGTCACCGATCCGTCTTACATCGGCGGCACGCCTTACGCCGCGAACCAGTCGCTGTGCGGAGTGCTCACCCGACTCGCTGGCCACGCCATCTACGCCGAGACCTGGTACCGCGCGGTGACGATCGCTGTCGCCGCCACTGGCCTGTTGCTGGCAGCGCGGGTGACCCGCCGTGGCGACGCCCCGCTTGGCTGGACGGTCTGCGGCCTCACCGGCCTGCTCGTGTCGCCGGTCTCCTGGACCCACCACTGGATGTGGTCGCTCGCCGCGCTGGCGTGGCTGGCCGCGCCCACCCGGCGTGGTGACCACACACCGGGAACCGGCGGAACGCCGCGGTCAGGGCGATGGGTCCTGGTCGCGGCGGCCGCCGGAACCGTCCTGTTGCTGATCTCGCCGGTGTGGTGGGTGCCGAACACCCAGAACCGGGAGTACGCCTGGGCAGGCTGGCAGCTCGTCGCCGGCAACTCCTACTTTCTCGCCGCCACCTCATTTCTGCTGCTCATCGGCATCAGAACAGGCGGCGCTCCCCTGCGCCGCCTCCGCGAGTTCGTCAACGGCCTGGTCCAGCGACTCCTCGCCCACCCGAGATGAGCCGGGGTCCCGGGAGCCCGGCTCGCCTACGGGACGGGGCGGTGTCTGGTACGGAGGTAGACGGCTGTGGGTTCGCCGGTGTGTCCGTGCGTGACGATGCCGGTGGGAGCGCTGGCGAGGAGGGCGGCGGTGAGCGTGCGCCAAGCTTTTGCGGTGAAGGTGAGCCGTGGTCCGTCAGGGTTTTTGGAGTCGCGGACTTCGATGTGGCTGGTGGTGTGGGCGACTTCGACGCAGTTGCCGCCGTCGGGTCCGCTCAGAGATAAGAGAGCTACCGGCCGGTGCTTTTATAAAAGAAATTAACGGAGCCGGTGAGGGGACTCGAACCCCTAGCCGCTCGATTACAAGTCGCATGGGGGCGTGCCGCGCCATGTCGCGCCGTGCCGGGCAATGTCGCATTCTCCCAGGTCGCGGCGTTCTCAATGCCGCAGCGTGTCGCCGGGTGCCGCCCCGTGCCGGAACATCCGCACCCACAATGAGCCCACCGTCCGCAGCGGCCAGGTCGCGACCTGCTCGATCAGGAGCCGCATGTTCGATGCTGCTCCATCATCGGCGCATGTCGTGGCCAGCGGGCCGCGGGTCAATGGCATTGACAGGGCAGACGAACTTCCAACACACGGATTAACAATCCGGGAAGATCCCCGCGCGTGCGGGGACGGCCCCCTCACCCGGGCCCTGCGCGAGGGCCTCGCGGGAAGATCCCCACGCGTGCGGGGACGACGCGGCCAGTCGAGGTGCTGCGCTCGACGCGACGGCTACTCGTCTTCGCGAGCCTGCTAACGCTGGCCCTGAACATCGCGGAACCCTTGATCGCCGGCCAGTACGGCAAGGCGCGTTCGAACTCCGTCGGGCCGCTACTCCTCATCGGCTGGGCCGAGGTCGGCGTGCGCCACGAAGCAGTGTTTGACCGAGCGGAGGTGGAAGGACTCCGCCGTCGGCCCGTCGCAGCGGGTCGGCTGAAGCTGGGGGCAGTCTGAGCCCGGAGACGCGGGTGAGGGCGGGAAGCAGCCCTGACAAAGCCGGGACGGGGTGGTACTGCCAGACGGTCCGGGTCCGGCGAGCGAGACGGAAAGGTATACGTGCAGGAACCAGCGATTAAAGCCTCTCAAGCGGTCCACCAGCTCAAATCTGGCGGATATGGGCTGGGATGCGGTGCGCACCCCGGGTGGTTTTCGGGGGAACTCCTGAACCGGTTCACCTATGACCGGAGGGAGGCCACGGTGAAGGTCTGCGGCGTAGCCGTGGCGATGCCGCAGGGGCAGGAGCTGGGTGCCTCCTCCGTCGATCGGTTAAGCATTGAACGTGGGAACCGTCCCGCGTCGGTCCGGTCCTCGGCAGTCGTTGTCGGGGGTGGGATAGATGCGTCGTCCGTTGAAGGCGCGGGGCGGGGCGGAGGCCCCGTAGTAGTCCGAGGGCGGGAAAGCCGTCCACATGGCGAAGGGGGCCAGCAGGCCCGCGGCGAGGATGCTGGAATGCCAGGAGGTCGTTGGTGAATACCGACGCTTCGGACAAGGCGTTGCACGACGCCGAGCGCCGGGTACTGGAAATCCAGACCAAGCTGCACCGTTGGGCGGTCGACGATCCCGGTCGACGGTTCGACGATCTGTACAATCTCGTCGCCGATCCCGCTTTCCTTCTGGTGGGATGGGCTCGGGTGCGGAGGAACAAGGGCGCCCGAACCGCCGGGGTGGACGGTGTCACCGCCCACCAGGTGCGGGTCGGGCAGCGGGATGCGTCCCTGCTGGAACGACTGCGTGCTGATCTCAAGGCACGTGAGTTCCGCCCGTTGCCAGTCCGGTCCGTGAACATCCCGAAAGCGAACGGAAAGATTCGCCGGCTGGGGATTCCCACGGTCCGGGACAGGACCGTGCAAGCGGCCCTGAAACTGGTGTTGGAGCCGATCTTCGAGGCGGACTTCCGCCCGTGTTCCTACGGGTTCCGCCCGAACCGTCGCGCGCAGGACGCGGTGACCGAGACGTGGCACCTGGCCACCAACTCCTACGAGTGGGTGGTCGAGGGCGACATCGAGGCGTGTTTCGACCGGATCGACCACACGGCCCTGATGGGCCGGGTGCGCCGCCGGATCGGAGACAAACGCGTCCTGGACCTGGTCAAGGCCTTTCTGAAAGCCGGGATACTCGACGGCGACGGCCAGACCTGGAAGAGCGACGTCGGCACTCCGCAGGGCGGTATCCTTTCTCCGTTGCTGGCCAACGTGGCGCTGACGGTACTGGACGAGCACTTCGACCAGTACACGATCAGTACGGTGGAACGAGCGAAACGGCGCCGGCACGGGCTCGCCAACTACCGGATCATCAGGTATGCGGACGACTTCGTGGTCATGGTTTCCGGAACCCGGGAACAAGCCGAGCAGCTCCTCCCCGAGATCGCCACGGCCATCGAACCGATGGGGCTGTCCCTGTCGGCGGAGAAAACACTGGTCACCCATATCGACGAGGGACTGGACTTCCTCGGGTGGCGCATCCAGCGGCACCGCAAAAGAGGAACAGCCCAGCACTACGTCTACACCTACCCGTCGAAGAAAGCCCTTCAGGCGATCAAGGCGAAGGTGAAGGCGATGTGCATGCAGAACGTCAACGAGACCCTGGCCGACCTCACATGCCGGATCAACCCGGCGCTGCGGGGCTGGACAGCCTACTTCCGGGCCGGTGTGTCAAGTGCGACCTTCGAGTACCTACGCTCCTACGTGTGGAGCCGGGTGATGCGATGGCTGCGTAAGAAACACCGGCGAACCAACTGGGAGAAACTGCTACGCCGCTACTGCACGAACCCTCGGGACAAGTGGTGGCCCGCGGACGGCAACGTGACCTTGTTCGACCCGGCGTCGGTCAGCACCACCCGATACCGCTACCGGGGCGCCAAGATCCCGTCGCCGTGGCCCAGCGTCACGTGACAGAACCAGTCCGCACAGCGGGGCTTGTGGAGCGCCGGATGCGTTGAAAGGCGCACGTCCGGTGCGGGAGGCGACCCGAGGAGACGGGCTGGGTGCGAGCCCAGTACCGCGCCTCGGGTCGACCTCACCCGCGTCTCCTCCACGCCATGCAAACCATAGAAACCGGCCGACACCTCGCCGAAACGCAGGCGCCTGACAGCCCACCCCCACCGGTGGCACAGCGTCGACCACCGACCACCCCATCCGCCTTCGAACCGATGCGGGACGGGACCACGGCCACACGCTCACCGTCACGCGAGGCCGCACGCGAGGCCCGCAACCAGGACCTGCTGCACCGGGCCCGCGCCGAGGACGTCTTGCACTGGCGGCAGCACCAACGCCCGATCTCCGCGGAAACGCTGCGCAAGCGGCTGGAAGTCGGCACGAGCACCGCACGCGGCCTGGTCACCCAGCTGCGCACCGACACCCACACCGCGCTCGACGGACAGGCCGACCCAGCGTCGTAGGGCGCCGACGCCCAGCACGCTCACCGCCCACATCGTCCTAGCGGGCGCTCGCGGCCGGGCCGACGGCACCAACGAGGCGCGCCGGCTGTTCGACGAGACGACCCCCCCGGCTGGGGCATCTCCTCCCAGCACCAGCCCGGCGCTGAGCCCGCGGCCTTGACCGCCGCCAGATGCCCTGCGCCCCAAGCATCCCCGCAGCAACGCACTCCGCGAGACATATATGCTGTAACTCTCTCCAGCATTTTCATTGAAGGGTGTTACACCATGGTCCGCGTCCCCCAGCCCGTCGCTAACGGCCTCCGCACCGATCACCCCGTCCCTGACCTGCCGTTCATCGACGACAGTCACATCCCGCTCGACGACCCCCATGCCATCCAGGCCGTCGGACGCCACGATGGAAGCGACATGTGGGGCCGCCAAGACCGCGCCCGCGAGGGGAGGGGCTGGATCGCGTTCACCACCGACCCGATTCGCCACGACCTGGCGTGGTGCGTCCGCTACCACCCCGACCACGGCCGCACCGTGCTCCTGTACCGCGACCGGGACGCCTCCGCCGTGCACGCCAAATGGGACGCGGCGCTTCTCTTCCGCGCCGGCGGATACTGGTGGGACGGGGAGAGCTGGTACCGGCCCTCCCAGGTCTGGGACCACGCCAGCGAGACCTACGTCCGCCGCCCGGCCCCCGGAGCAACGACCATTACCGCCGCCGACATCCTCACCACTGGAACCGGCGATCCCACGAAGGCCCGGGTCAGCAAGGTCCAGTACGTCAACGTCGACGACGCGCCACCAGAGCGCTGGCTTGACGACCTCACCTCCTGGGCACGGAGCCGCTCAGCCGACCGACCCCTGACCGGCAGCGTCGTGCGGATCTCCGCGCCTGAGCTCGCTGGCGACCAGCTCCTCAGCCTCGCCGAGTTCGCCGACACCGTGGGCGTCACCGCCTCCACCCTGCGCTCCTACCTAACCCGCGACCAGGCAGACATACCCCTACCTCAGGCCGTGATCGGTAGCCGCAAGTTGTGGTCCCGCCCGGTGGCCGAAGAATGGGCCGAACAACGCCGCCGCTCCGACGAGGGCCTCGACGAGGCCGTCGCGGTACGCCGCGGCGACGCCTCTCAACCCGCCGGCATCACCGAGGTGTGGACCCGCTTCGCTCAGAAGGTGTTTGAGATCGTCGGTTAGATGATTCTCTGTAGCGGTCGGGGTCCTGGCCGTCGGGCGGGTGCGCGCCGG
>NZ_JALKFU020000280.1 GCF_023242965.2 Frankia sp. AgKG'84/4 | reverse complement strand
TTTTTATTGTTTGGGCGACAACGAATATTTACAATCTTTTGTTTTGGTGGGATGGTTTTTTTTTTTATATTATACTGGGCCTGGACCGGCGGCGGTCCAGGCCAGCACGGCGCCGCAGTCGCCGCAGAACGTCCCGCTCTGGCCCTCGGCCCCGCAGTGGGGGCAGGACAGCGGGCCGCGTGGGCCCCCTTCACTGACCATGTCGTTGGTGCCTCTGGTTTGGCGGTTCGGCGTCGAGAACCTGGACGGTGTAGGGGACGTGCGCCGGGCGGATCAGGTCGACGAGGCGGTGCAGCCGGTTGAGGTCGATCGACGCCGGGTCGGCGACCCGTAGCCGCACGGTCAGGCCTGGTGCTCCGGCGGCGGAGAAGGGCCCCGGCGGGCCCGCCGACCAACTCGCCGCGCCGGACTCGAGCACGTCGGGGGTGACCCCGACCGAGAGTCGGACGGCCTCGGCGATGCCCCGGGCGGTGCCGCGCAGCCGGTGCAGCCGGGCCGCGGCGCCCACCGCGGCCCGCAGCGCCGCGTCGGTCTCCTCGCCGGTGAGTTCCGCGCCGACCCAGGAGCCGAGCCAGATCGCGAAGTCGATCGGCGCGAGCGCGGGTGCCAGGTAGGCGTCAAAACAGTCCAGTGCGACGATCAGTGGTGCGACCAGGTCGTCGAGGGCTTCGGTGAACCGGCCGGCGAGATCGTCCTGCGCGTAGACGGCGGGCAGCATCGCCGCGAGCGGGAAGGGGCTGGTGAGCCGCTGGTCCGCGCCAGCTCGCCCGCGACGACCGCGCCGCCCGGCCCGCTCGTCCTCGCCCGGGGTGCCCGTCATCCCTCGATCACCCGCAACCGGTGGTCGTGGGAGAAGATCAGCGCCGGGCGGTCCATCTCCAGGCGCGCGGTCGCCTCACCTCGTGTGCCGGTGAGCGGGTCGGCGGGATGCAGCAGCACCTCGTCGACGGCCTCCACGCCGGGCACCCGCTGGAGCACGGCGAACAGGTCACCGGCGTGAATGCCGCGGCCGAACGGCCAGCCGGTCCCGTGCGGTCCGCCGGTGAGCGGGTCGAGGTAGGCGTACAGGGCGTCCAGACCAGCCAGGCGTAGCCGCTCCTGGTCGGTGCCGGCAAAACTATGGACGGTCGCGACGACGGTGATCCCCTGGTAGTACGGCGGCCCGACGGCGAGGCGGATCCCGACCGGCCGGCGTTCGTCGAGGTAGGCGGTGATCCGGGCGAGCAGTTCGTCGCCGGGCACGAGCTGGGTGATCCGCAGGCGCCCGCCGCGGTCGGGTACCGCCTGCGGGACCACGAGCACCCGCACGGCACCGGGATGCTCGGCGTCGGCGGGCAGACAGACGACCCGGGCGACCTCGGGGGCCGCCCGCCGAGCCAGCTCCTCGTAGTCGCGGACCGTCACCGCGCGTTCCTGCGCGCGCAGGGTGATCGGCGCGCGGATCTTCGCTTCCTCGACCGTCTCGCCGTCGACGCCACCGCGGGCCGCCTCCCGGTTGACCACCTGCGACACGTAGGGGACGGCGCTGCGCAGGACGCTGATCGTCCCGCGGGCGACGTTGCCGGCCCGGCCGCCCCCGGTGCGGTAGTGGGCCGCCCGCACGACCGCGCCCTTCGAGGGCACCGCGCCGTACTGACGCGTGGTGCCGTCGGGCAGCCGCACCGCGGGGCCGAAGACGATCTCTCCGGTGGTGGGCTCCACCCGGACGTGCCGGTCGCGCGGGGTGGAGGCGGCGAACGAGTCGACGGGCACCCAGGGCTGCCAGCCCTGCAGGTCCGAGGACTCGATGCGGACCACCGGGTCACCGGCGGTGATCGGCGCGTGGGCCAGTCGCATCCGCTGACCGGGTACGCCGCTGGACTCCCCGAGATACTCGTCCCGGATGGCCTCGGCGTGCACGGCGACGGTGGTGGCGCCCATGGTGCAGGCGGTGAGGGACCGCACCGTGGGGCTCACGGTGTAGTCCGGCTGCGCGGGTCGTGGCGCCAGGACCCGGCAACGCAGCCAGGCCGCCTCGGTGCCGAGGGTACGGGACAGGACATGGCCGCCCGGCACGTGCAGGACGACGTCGCCAGCCTGGTTAAGTCCGCCGGTCTCGTCCTGTTCGACCTCGCACTCCTGCCAGCCGTCGACGGTGTGGGCCTCCCAGACCAGCGGCGGCTGGCGCGGGTCGACACCGACGCCGTCCACCCGGCTGTCGATGCCGATCACCACCGCGCACGAGCCGACGGCGGCGCTCAGCCCGACGAGCATGGCATCGCCGGGCCGGGGCCTGGCGCTGAAGCACCGCACGTCCTGGCCGGCGAGCAGGTCGCTGGTGGCGTCGTGGGCGGCGCCCTCGGCGGGGATCAGCAGCAGCGTCCGGAAGCCGCAGGGAACGATGTCCAGGTCGGCGGCAGTGGTGAACACGACCGCGGGGTCGGTCGCCGTGCGCTGGGTGGCGACCTCCGTGCCGGCGGGCAGCACCACGGTCTGCGGCTGGATCGCCGACAGCCAGAAGGTCACCGGGCTCTGCGCGGCCGCGGCCGGAAACAACGCCACGTCCAGCAGGTTCAGGAAAGCCACATAGTGCCGGTCGGGGATCCGGTTGAGCCGATAGACAAGCTGATCAAGCATGAAGGCGAACGTCTCGATGAGGGTCACCCCCGGGTCGGAGACGTTGTGGTCGGTCCATTCCGGGCAGCGTTCCTGGACGTAGCGTTTCGCGTCGTCGACGAATTGCTGGAAGCGGCGGTCGTCAAGGTTCGGGGCGGGCAGGCTCATCAGCTGCCGCCCGGCCCGGCGACCGCGGCCGGGTGGCCGCCAGGGTCCTCGGCCGGCTGGTCGGACTCGACACCGGGATCCTCGTGCGAGGGGATCACATAGAACGGGAAGACCAGGTTGCGCGGGTTGTTCGTCCCCCGCACGGTGTAACGGACGTCGACGTAGAGCACCGACACGTCACCGGAATCCATGGTGACCTCGACCTCACGCACCTCGATACGCGGCTCCCAGCGGTCCAGCGCGGCGCGGACCTCGTAGCGGATCCGCCCGGCGGTCGCGTCGTTGACGGGCGCGAAGACGAGGTCATGGATGCCGCAGCCGAACTCGGGGCGCATCGGCCGCTCGCCGGGCGCCGTGGCGAGCACCAGGTGCATCGCCTGCTCGATCTCGACATCCCGCTCCACCAGGGCGAAGCCGCCCGCGGAGCCGACGCGCAGCGGGAACGCCCAGCCCGCGCCGATGAACTGCTCTGCCATGCGTTCCTTTCCAGCGGCCGGCCCGGGGGTCGCGGCCGCAGTCACACCGGTCACGGTGCGGGCACGGGTACCGGGATGCCGAAGACCGTCAGTGGACCGTTGACGTTCTCCGCGCCCTCGATGATCACGGCGCCGGTCACGGTCGTCGTCCCGGCGGAGACGGTCGACGTGCCAGCCTGAACGGACAGCTCCGCCGCGCGCAGTCCTAGCGGCCCCCTGCTGGCGACCGAGACCTGCCCGCCGGTGACGCTGACGCCGGCCGTCGCCTCGATTCGCACGGCCCGCCCGGACAGGGTCAGCGTGTCACCCGCGTGGACGGAGACATCCGTCCTCCCGTGGATCTCCACCTTGCCCTTGCTGTCGATGCTGATCGTGGTGTGCGTCTCGTCGAGGAAGACGGTGAGCTTCCCGTCGCCGCTGCGCAGCCGTACCCCCGTCGTGCGCGCCGCCGTCGCGTCGAGCAGTTCGAGGCGCTGCCCGGTGCGGGACGCCAGCGAACGGCGGTTGAGCCGGCCGTCGGCGCCGACGAGGCGCACGTCGTGCTTCGACGGGGCGTTGCGCCCGTTGTACAGGCCGCCTAGCACGTAGGGATGGTCCATGCTGCCGCGGTCGAAGGCGACCAGGACCTCGTCGCCGACCTCCGCGCCGAACACCCCGCCGCCGCCCGGGGAACCCGTCGCGGACGCCCCGGCCCGCGGGGTGCCCGGGGTGCCCCCGCCCAGCTGGAGGCTGCGCACCCAGTCGGTGGTGTAGGTGTCGTTGAACCAGGGGAAGCGCAGTTTGACCCGGCCCTGCTGCAGCGGGTCCCGGACGTCGGTCACGAGGGCGTTGACCACGCCGGGGACCCGCATGCCGGTGGCTGCCTCGCCACCCGTCAGACCGTAGAGCGAGCGGACCTGGCGGCCCGTCATCGAGACCCACGTCTCGTAGCGTCGGCGGGTGAACACGTGGCGGACCCCGGTGGCCGTGTACGTACCGTCGAACGGGGGACCGGCCTGCTCCAGGGTGACCGGGCTGCCCGGCCGTAGCTTCGGTTCGCCGCGCACCGCGACGTCGAGTTCGGCGAACGCCGAGGTGACGTCCTCGGCGAGGCTGTGCGCCGCGGCCCGCACCGCGGCGTGGGTGGCGTGCGGGGTGGCCGTGTCCACAAGTTCCGCCCGGCCGAACTCGCCGACCACGCGGGCCGGACTCGTGCCGATCCGGATGCCCGGATACTCACTCGCCGCGGCCGACGCGGTCAGCGGCCGCTTGTTGCGCACGTCCCAGCCGCGGGCCTCGACCCGCGACACCTGGTCGGCGGCGGTGATGCCGGATCGGCAGCGCAGCACGTTCACCCCGAACCGCAGGACGTACGGGTTGTCCTGGGCACGTGGCGTCGTCGGCCTGCCGCCGGGACCGCCGCCCGTCGCCGGGCTCGGCTTGCGGAACTGGAACTTTCCGAGGCTGTCGAAGTAGGCGGCGACACCGTTCTCGTCGGCGAGGTGCTGCAGAAACTCCCAGTCCGAGATGTTCGGCTGCGTGGCGACCTCGTAGACGGTGGACGTCTCCTCGATGCGCCCCACCGTCACACCCGCGCGCCGGGCAAGCAGGCGCGCGATCGAGGACGCGGTCGCGTTGTGGTAGCCCTCGGCCCGGCGTTGGCGCATCAACCGGAAGGCGAAGTCGAGCCCGCGCACGACCGTCGTCGTCGCGGCGCCGTCGAAATCCGACTCCAGGCCGGTCACCAGGCCGCTTACCAGCGGCGGGCTGAAGCCCACGCCGTCGGCCACCGCCGCGATACTGACGCGCGCGCCCATCTTCAGCTGCGGAAAGGTCCGGAGCAGCTGGTGGTCGGCGTCGCGCAGCGCCAGGTGGAACATCGCCGGCAGATTCACCGACAGCTCCACCCAGCACTCGTCGAGGGCCTCCGCGAGCTGCTCCGGCAGCGGCTTTCCGCCGATCTGGATGAGGGGAAGGTTGCTGATCGTTCCGGTGCTCACCGGCGGTTACCTCCGGGCCTCGTCGGCCGCCGGCAGCAGAATGTCCAGCCCCGTCGGCAGCCGCATCGGATCATCGATGCCGTTCAGCTCGGCGATGCCGCGCCAGGCGGTGGGATCGCCGTACTCCCGCCAGGCCAGCGACTGCAGCGAGTCGCCGGCCGTGAGGCAGTGTGTCCGACGTGCGGTCAGCGCGCCGGAGGTCGGGTTCTGCCGGGCGGTCCGCGCCGGGATCTGCGTGATCTCCAGATCGCAGGTGGCCCGGATGGGAACACCGGACGGACTGAACAACGAGTAGTTGACCGACACCGAGTCGACATACGCCACGAAACTCACCGTCGAGAAACCCCCCCATTCGAAAAAGACCCAAGGCGTACACGGATGATTGCTTGCGACGGACGCGGCCGTCACTTCACAGCAGGACAGCAGGGTATCGACCCTCTTCATTACGGAGGTGCCGTTCGGCGTCAGCGAGGAATCCAAAAAGATCTGGAAACTCAGGTGCCGCGGCTGGCCGCCAGCGAATTCCGGCTCGCCGCCCTCCTTGAAGGTTCTCGACAGCGTCGGATTCCATTCGGCGGACTTCGCCAGCCGTAGCGTGTTCGGATTGAACTGGAACTCGATGAGCTCGATGAGAGCGCCCAGGGTCCGGCTCATGCTCGTCGAGGGCTCGTGGATGGCAAGACTCGCCTTCGCCAGGCTGGGGCCCGGCCGGGTCGAGGCCATCAGGCCCCCGCGTCGGTGAAGCCGTGATGGGCGATCTCCAACGTCTCGGTGGCGACACTCGGCGACGCCGGATCCAGCGACGGCCCCGACCAGCGGACCGGCAGCGCGTCGAGCAGGCCCCACTGGGCGACCACCGACCCGTCGGCACGCAGTGCCGCGATCTGGGCGGTGGGCCGCACGACGCCGGTGGCGATCGATGAGATCCACGCGGTCACGCGGGCGCTGTCCTTCGTGAGCGGCCGGACGAGTCGGATCGTGGCATGGCGCACCCGGGTCGGCAGTTGCGTGACATAGCCGTTGTTGCCGCCCTCGCTGTACGACTCCGTCTCCACTTCCGCGGACAGCCCGTCACAGCCGTTGAACAGGCCGAGGCTCTGCCCGTCGATGGTGAGCCGGAAATACGTGGTGGACCCGGGGTCCAGGCTGGGATTCACGCGCGTCCTCCTCCTGCCGTCAGCCTTTTCGTTGCCCAGCCCGGCTCGTCACCGGCTATCGGTTCTCGGTGCCGTCGCCTCATCGGGTGGCGTCCCGAAGCCGTCCGAACCGTTCCCTCTCGAGCCGTAACTCCGCGCGCAGCAGGCGGGAGACCGGCGCGGCCAGCAGCCGGGCGAGCTGGTCGATGTCCCGGTCCGACAGCGCACCCACCGGCCGGTGGCCCGCCGCCGGTGTATCCCCGCTGCCCGACACATTGATCACGTCGTCGATCCGGCCGATGATCCAGAAGTAGCCGTCGGCGTCGAGCCGGGCCGCGTCGCC
>NZ_JALKFU020000027.1 GCF_023242965.2 Frankia sp. AgKG'84/4 | reverse complement strand
GTGTGAGTTTCGGGCTGATTCTGGTTTGTGCGTGTTATGCGGAAAGGCTGGCGCCCGCCCTCCGCTTCCCCCGCGGCTGAGGGTCCGGGCGGGCGGGCGGCGCCGCCCGCCGGGTCAGTACCGGTCAGTACCGGTCAGTACCGGTCATGGCCCGGCGGCGGCGGAGAACTCGTAGGAACTTCGTGAACGCCGTGACCAGGACGGCGCTGGGAATGCACCCAAGTAGCCACAGCGGATTGCTCGGTACCTGGACCAGCGCGACGACGACCAGCATCGCCGACACGGTCGGCACGGACAGGACCAGGACGAAACGCAGAGTGATCGCCCAGCTGGAGAACACATATCTGGCAAAGTCGTCCGCCAGGCGCCAGCCTTCGAGACCCGTGGGCGTGTCCCGGCGCTCGGGCCGCGGCATCTCGCCGCCGGCCATGGGGGGTGACTCCGGCCGCGGGGCTACACCGGACGGTCCGGTCCAGCCGGGAGGACCCGGCAAGGCCGCCGTCCGGGTGCCCCGCTACCCGGCACTGCGTGAGCCTCAGTCATCTACCCCGTCCTTGGTCGTCGTTACTGGGATCCGGTGATCGACCCTCAGGCCTCAGCGGACAGCGGATGGGGCACGGCGACCTCGGCGCCGCCCGCGCCCCCGGCCATCCCGGCGATGGTCCGGTCGATCAGGGTCAGGAACTCGGCGCCCTGCACCGCGATCTCCTGCAGCTCCAGGAAGTTGGTCAGGTACTGCGAGGTGAGATCGGTGTCGTCACGCGTGACGGTGTCGCCGAGGCTGTTCTCGAAGTAGAGCACCGGGTCGTCCTCGGGCTCGGCGAACTCGAGGATCGTGAACGGGCCGCGCAGACCCTGGTGGGCGCCGGCGGAGAACGGAATCACCGCGATCTCCACCTGGCCGCTGGTGACCACCGACTTCAGGAACTCGAGCTGACGGCGCATGATGCTGGCGCCACCGACATGCCGCCGCACCGCCGCCTCGTCGAGAATAAAAATCATCTCCGGACGGTCCGGCTGGTCGAAGATTTCCTGCCGGGAGGCGCGTACCTCCCAGGCGCGGTCGATGAATTTCGCGCTCTCGCGACCGAGGTTGCCGCTGCGCAACCACGCGCGGCTGTACTCCTCGGTCTGCAGCAGGCCCGGAACGAGCAGCGGCTCGGTCTGCCGGATGATCGACGCGGAGGCCTCGTTCTCCAGGTAGATGAGGAACTCCCGGGAGAGCACGTCGCGGTACTCACCCCAGCCCGGCCTTTTGCTGGCGCGCGCCATCTCGACGAGGCTCTCGATCCAGCCGCCGTCGGTGACTCCATAGAGGCTGAGTAGAGCGCGCAGGTCAACCGGGGTAACACCGACCGAACCGTTCTCGATCCGGATGAGTTTGGACGGAGACCAGTCGAGCCCGGTGGCAGCATCCCGCTGGGTCAGGCCGGAGGTCGACCGCGCGCGGCGGAGTTCCGTGCGAAGCCTCCTTCGCAGAACCGCGGGATTGCGCTCACCAGCCATGCCGACCTCCAAAACCAAGACTACGTTGTCTTGGCTCAATATGCCATATGGCAGGCTGCGTGCCTCCGATCGGCAGGTCGCTGCCGGCCAGCGACTGTTTTGAGCGAAAACTGGTGGCCAACCGTCGTGCGGCCGGGTCTCGTGGCGTCTCGTGGCGGTAAGCCGCGCCTGGAACGTTGGGTGGACATCTGCACCACGTCGATATGTGTGCTGGCGGGTGGATCGGCGGCGGGTGGCTCATGTGCACCGCGCCGCCGCGGCCGAGGGGGCTCGGCCGCCGACAGGCGATGGGGCGCCGCGTCGCCGACCGAATCCGCTGCGGGAGAGGGTCCAGCAGCGCCTGGTCGCCCGGCGGGTCGCCCCGGTCAGGCGACCGGCAGGTCGAACTCGCCGCCGCGGACCCCGGTGAGAAACGCGGTCCACTCCTGCGGGGTGAACGAGAGCGCACCCCCGGCGGGATCCTTCGAATCCCGGACAAGTATTCGGCCCGCGGTGAGAGCCACCTCGACGCAGGCGCCCTGGTCCGAGCTCGCCTGACTTTTGCGCCACACGAGTTCGGCCTGATTGCTTGTGAGCATGCCCTTACCTCCGTTTGAGCGTCGCGTTCTGGACGGGAAGAGACGCACATGCCGGCAACCCGCCGGCGAAAGTCGTGGGTGTCATCGACGGGAGCTGTAAGAATAACGGCGATTCGCGGCGGGATCGAACGATACGGGCGTGATAGGCCGATATCTGATATGCGGCGGCCTGTCGTGCGGCGCCGCGCGCTGCGGCCGGTTGCCAGCTGGCATTCGGCGGCCAGTGTTCGGCGGCGCGCGACGAAGTGCACGGCGGCGCGAAAGGTGGTCGCGCCGAGCAAGCTGGCGCCACGCTACGGTCTCCGCGTGGCGTGGCGTGGCGCACCGCGCGGGCTGCGGGGTCAGGACGGGCTCGGGCGGCGCCCGGCCGACGCGTCGCGTGGAAAGTCGTCCACGCCGGAGCGGCGCGACCGGCGAGCTCGACGTCGGCATTTCCCGCCGATCATGACCCGCCGGTTCGTCCGCCGTGTCATCCTCGCTTTGTGGTCTACGAGGCCGCGGAATCGATCCTCGCGCGGCGGGACTTCTTCGTCTCCTACGTCGCCGCGGACAGCGACTGGGCCGAATGGATCGCCTGGCAGCTGGAAGCGGCTGGTTACCGGGTTACGTTGCGGGCCTGGGATCTCACGCCCGGCGCGAATCGCGAACGGTACCTTCTCGACGCGCTCGAGAACTCCGACCGGGTCATCGCCGTGCTTTCGGACTCCTACCTCGGATCACCGCACCGCCTGCAGGAACTGCTCGCGGCCGTTGCGCGGGACCCGGCGGGCCAGACCCGCCGGGTGATCCTCGCCCGCGTCGACGAGGCGTCCCCACCCGCTGTGCTGCGTGGCCTGGAGCCGATCCGGCTGCAGGGGCTGGCGGAGGAGTTCGCGTCCGAGCACCTGCTGCGGCGCGTCGGATCGGCCGTGGAGGGGAGGGCCAAGCCCCCGACCGCACCCGCGTTCCCCGGACGCGCCACTAGCGACGGCGCACCGTCCTCGGCGCCGGCCTCCGCCGGGCCGTCGCCTGTCAGGCCGTCGCCTGTCAGGCCGTCGTCTGTCAGGCCGTCGTCTGTCAGGCCGTCGTCCGTCGAACCGTCGGCGGCGCAGCCGTCGTCCGCGGAGCCGGTGAGTCTGGTGCGAGGGGGTGGGCGTCGGTCGTGGGGTCGTGGGGCGCCGCGGCCGGTGTCGGTCCTGGCGCACGCCGGGCCGGTGGAGCGGGCCGGCCGAACCCTCTGGGTCGGTGCGCTCGCGTTCACCGGCGACGCCCCGCTGATGGTCACGGGGGCGGACGACGGACGCGTCCGGCTGTGGGACCTGCGCGACCGGGCCGCTCCCCGGCGTGTCGCCGCCTTTCACGATCATCAGGGCTGGGTGCGCGGGCTGTCGGTCGACTCCCACCGCGGCGTGCTGGCCAGCGGCGGCGCCGACGGGATCATCGTGCTGCGCGACACCCGGCGCCCGACGGTGACGGCGGCACTTGGGCGGGTGCCCTCCGGTGCGCAGCGGGTCTGGGCCACCGCCCTGCGCCCCGGCGGCGACTGGCTGGCCGCCGGTGGCACCGCGGGCAGCCTGCGCGTCTGGGACGTGGCGACTCCCGCCGAGTCACGCCTGATCATGGACCTGCCCGGCCACCGCGGTTCGGTCGGCGCGGTCCTCTTCGCCTCGCGGCGCACCCTGATCAGCGCCGGCCAGCACGCGACCCTGCTGCACTGGGCGCTTGGCCCGGCCGGCGCCGGTGGCCGGGCAGACGGGGGCGTCCGCCCGCCGCGGTCGTTGCCCATGGCCGGTCACGACGCCGACGTGTGGGCGCTGGCGTGCACGCGGCGACGTGCGTTGCTGGCGAGCGGAAGCGACGACACGACGATCAGCCTGTGGCGGCTCGCGCGGGAGCCGGCGGCGCCGGTGCACCTGAGCCGCCTCGACGCGCACCGCGGCCGGATCCGCGCGATGGCGTTCTCCCCGGACGGCACCCTGCTGGCCAGCGGGGGCGACGACAACCGGGTGCGGCTCTGGGACGTCCGCCACCCCGACCTGCCCCGGCTGGCGGGGACACTGACCCGCTTCGGCGGCCGGGTCGCCTCGCTCGCGTTCTCCCCGCGGGGTGACCTGCTCGCCGCGGGAAGCGCCGACAGCCGACTGCGGGTCTACCGGATGGCACCCTGAGTGGCCTGCCGGACCGGCGCCGCGCCGTCCGCCGGTCTGACGGCGTCGGTGCGGCGCGCGACGACGTCGTCGTACAGCGCCCGGACCGGGCTCTCGCAAGCTCGGCACGGATGGAGGGAGCAATACCCACCCGTGTGATTACGCCGTATGAAATGAATAGCTGCGCTGCTCAGCTGGATGTGCGTGACCATGACTGACGCCGGGACGCCACCGCCCTCGCGGGCGCGCTGGCCGTCAAGCCGGCGCCGCCGCGGGCCCTCCGACTCGACCTCGATGACCGCCTCCTGCTCCAGGCGGCCTCCTGCTCCAGGCGGCGCAGCTCACTGTCTTGACATGTCGGGCCGCAGGCCGAAGGCCAGAAACCTCGCGACCACGGACGCCCGGCTCTTCGCCCTCGTCGCGCGCCTGCCCGCCGCCCTGCGCGTCCGCCTCCTGCGCGCCCAGCGCGGCCTGCGCAACGTCCCGCCGGTCGTGCATGGCTGAGCGGCCTCCTATGGCCTTCTCGCACACCAGACCGCAATCAGCCCCAGCTGGGATCGCGCGGGGTGTCGGGGCGGACGGCGACGGCGTCGAGAGCGTGGTCGGTGCGGATCGCGTCGATCGCGGCCTGGCTGGCACCGACGTAGGTCAGGTAGCCGTCGATCTCGGTGGCCACGAGCCAGGCCCGGTCTGCGGGCCACCACAGACTCGCGCATCTCCATTCCACCGGCGTCGGAAGTATCGGTGCGGCGCTCACCGGCCCCGAGAGCAGGTGATACGCCCGGTGCGGGGTTCCCACGCGCATCGGGCGGTCCTCCCAGGCCGCTGTCTCCGGGAGGTTGAAACCGTCCCAGAGGCAGAAGTACGCCTGCTCCGCGGTGTCGGTGAAGGCGGACAGGACCCTCGCCAGGGCCGCCGTCTCCTGCGCGTCCAGCCCTCCGTCAGAGGGCCGTCCCCATCGCTCGGAGCCGGCGACGAGATCCCGGTACCGGGTCTCGGCTGTCAGCTCGACACCCTGATGTTCGGCGATCTCGGTCCACCGGTATCGCCGTCCCAGCACATCCTGGTCGTACGTCGGCGGCAGGATCCGGGCGTAGGCCGGGAAGACGTCCGGCACCATACCTGCGACCGTTGTCGTGTGGACGGTGGCGGTCAGCGCCACCTCCACCCAGGCCGCTGGACTGACGTCGGACAGCAGCACCATCCCCGGCGCCCACGCGACCGGCTCTGCGATGTTCATCCTCCCCACTCTGCCCACTCGCCGGCCCGCCCGCCGGGCGTGGGCGATGAAGCCGAAACGACGAGGTGCCACACATCCGGCTGCCTGGCCATCCAGATGCGCTGATCACGCCCGGCCGCTGACATGATTGCTGGATGGCTTCTCACGAAACCACCGGTGCCGCCGAGCTTCTGGCCAGGACCCGTGACGGTGTCCTGCTCTACGGCCTGACTCCGCCGCGGGCGACCACCACCGCAGAACAGGCGGACGCCGTCGCCGAGGCGACCCTGGCCCGGCTCCGGTCGGTGCGGGTCGACGGGCTCCTCCTCTACGACGTGGACGCCGAAGCGGACCGGTCCTCGACCCCGCGGCCGTTCCCGTTCATGCCCATGATGGATCCGGCCGTCTTCCTCGACCGGCACCTGGCCGGCTGGGCCGGGCCGGTGGTCGTCTACCGCGCCGTGAGCAAGTACACCGGTGACGAGCTGGGCCAGTGGCTGTCGGAAACCGACCGCGACCGGGTGCTGACCGTGCTGGTCGGGGCGGCGTCCCGGTACCAGGTGGTGAGGACGAGCCTGCCCGAGGCCTACCGCCGGCACGCTGCGCTCGCGCGTGCGCCACGCCTGGGCGGTGTGGCGATCGCCGAGCGGCACGCGCAGGCGGGGACAGAGCACCACCGCATGGCGCGCAAGCAGGAGGCCGGCTGCGAGTTCTTCGTCTCCCAGGTCTGTTACGACCTGGACCGCACCCGGAATCTGCTGTCCGACTACGCCTACGGCTGCCGGGACCAGGGTCTTGACCCGGCGCCGGTCGTGCTGACCCTCGCGGCGTGCGGTTCAGTGAAGACCCTGGAGTTCATGTCCTGGCTCGGCATCGACGTCCCGAGCTGGCTGCGGACCGAGATCACCCGGTCCGGGGACCCACTGACGGCGTCGTACGAGCAGTGCGTCGCCAACGCCCGGCTCCTCATCGCGTTCTGCCGCCGGCTTGGCCTGCCGTTCGGGATCAACGTCGAAAGTCTCACCAACCGCAAGGCCGAGATCGACGCCTCGATCGACCTCGCCCGCGAGATCCGCGGCCAGCTGGACTGACACCTCGTCGTCGCGGGCGAGCCCGGCTGGACCAGCTCGTCGGCCGACAGCAGCGGGCGGCGGGGAGCGCCTGCTGCGCCGCGGTGAGACCACCCGTGGCCGCGCTGGCTGTCGGCGTGGACCCAGCCGCCGCGACCACGGCCGCCGTCGCGGCGAGTACCGCGCCACGCCGGCGTGCTCGCCGCTTCGCCGCGGGCCCCGGAGCCCTTCGCGTCGGGTCATGGCCGGAGCCGGTGGCCGCAGCCCGTGTTTCATCGGCCGCAGCATGGGTCAACGACATGGCCACCTGCCCTCCGAGCGGCTGGGTACCCGCCGGCGATGCCGGTTGGCAGGCCGCGCGGGCCATGCGGCCACCGCGCGGACAACCGGACAACGACGGTGGCCGTGGCGGCGAGTACCCATGCCGAGATGACAAATGGGCGGTGGATTCACATGAATGCCCAGGTCGGAGAGGTTGGAGGTGGAACAGGAGCGCAGGCGGCGGACGGTGACGGGTGCTGTACCGAAAGGCGTCGACCCGGGGCCGCTCGACCGGCGGCGGCCCGGTCGGCTCGTCATGGTGCCATACCGCGATTCTTCGGTCCTTCACGAGGATACGTAAGAATGCTGGAATGGTCATGAAACGCGCGGCGCGCGAGAGGCTTGACTTGTGGCTCCCGACAGTCTGGATACGCTTTCCCGCGGACTTGGCTTTTATTTTGTCGACCGTGGGGGATAGAAATGCGGAGATCAATGATGGTGCGGGCGTTCGTGGTCGCCGTGTCGGCACTGGTGACCGTTTTCGTCGCGCTGGGACCAGCAACCACGAGCGCCTGGGCCTCCGACGACGGAGACACGGTCAAAAAGGCCCAGAAATGGGCTGAGGATGACAAGTGCAAGGACGACTGGTGTGGCGGGAACTGGTGCAAGGACGACTGGTGCAAGGGCTGGAACAAGGACGAGTGGTGCAAGGACAAGTGGTGCAGGGGAGACTGGGACGAGATCAACTGGGACAAGGACAAGGAAAGCTGGGGCAAGGACAAGGACGGCTGGGGCAAGGACAAGGACGGCTGGGGCAAGGACAAGGACGGCTGGGGCAAGGACGGCTGGGATGAGGAAAAGCGGTGCGGAGACAAGGACGGAGACAAGGACGGGGACAAGGACGACCAGTCCAGGGATGACTGGGGCGACGACGACAGCCACCACGACAAGTGGTCCGATAGCGACAGGCACAAGGATGGTGGAAAGGACGACGGCTGGGACTGGGAGATCTGACTGAGCCGCGAGGGCGGCGGACTGGGTCTGCGGAGCACCTTCCGACCGGACGGCGCCGTCGCTGACGTCGAGGCCGGGGCAACCGGCAGGCGGATCCTTTGATGGGATGGGTGCATGGCCGTCCCACCGCACCTGCACCCGTTCGTGCTCGACGTGGTTCCCGCGCACCGGCGGCGCCTGGGCGCCATCGAGATTCACACCGCCGACCCGTCCGCGCGGGACCGCCGGCCGGCCGTGGTGTTCGTGCACGGCGGACCCGTGCCGGCGCGGATGGAGCCGACCCCGCGGGACTGGCCGACGTTCCTCGGCTACGGCGCGCTGGCCGCCGCCCACGGTCTCGTCGGCGTCACCGTCGACCATGGCCTGCACGGTCTCGGGGACTACCCGGTCGCCGCGCGGAACGTGCGCTCGGCCGTCGAGCAGGCGCGCGCCGTCGATGGCGTTGACCCCGACCGGGTCGGGTTGTGGTTCTTCTCCGGCGGTGGCCCGCTCGCGGCCGGCTGGCTCGCCGCCGCGCCCCCGTGGCTGCGCTGCGTGGCTCTGAGCTACCCGTTCCTGAGCGTGCCGCCCGGCCTGGAGGGTGCCGGGTTCGACGCGGTCGGCGCCGTCGCCGCCCCCGGGCCGCCGCCGATCCTGCTCACCCGGGTCGGCGCCGAGTTCCCGGTCGCCGTGCCCGGCCAGCACGCCTTCGTCGACGCGGCCCGCGCCCACGGCGCCGCGCTCGAGGTCATCGACGTCCCGAACGGACAGCACGGCTTCGACAACCTCGACCACACCGATGAGTCCCGGGCGGCCGTGACCAGGGCCATGACCTGGGTCGCGGCGCAGCTGCACCGCACCTCTGGCGACGGAACGACGTCGGCTGACGGAACGACGTCGGCTGACGGAACGACGTCGGCTGACGGAACGACGTCGGCTGACAGAACCGACGGCGCCTGACGGAGAGCGGTCGGGACGGTCAGGTCACCCCGGACGCGGTTTGCCGCGATAGATGGCCTGGCCGGCGTCGTGTAGGACGTCGTCCGGGCGGCTCAGTCCCGGTCCGGTGGCGGCGACGCCGATGGTGGCGCGGATGGTGGCGCGGATGGTCAACGTGCCCTGCGCCTGGGCCATGACATGGAGAGCTTCGCTACGACGATCAGCGGAAGGCGTTGACGTTGTCCCGCGCCCAGGTCGCGAACGTTCGGCCGGGACGGCCGAGCACGGCCGCGAGGTCGGGGCCGACGGCGGACTCCTCGGCGGTCGGGCTGCCGAGGATGGTCAGGGTGTCCTCGGCGACGGAGGCCGGCATCCACCCCACCATCTGCTCGAGGGCCTGTTCGCGGGAGACCTCGGCGAAGGTCACCGGCTCACCGAGGGCAGCGCCGAGAGCCGCCGCCCGCTGGCGCGGCGTGGTCGACGGTCCGGCCAGGACGTGGACGCGGCCGGCGTGCCGCGGGTCCAGCAGGGCCGCGGCCGCGACGTCGGCCAGATCGGCTGGGTCGACGGAAGGCAGTGCCGTGTCGCCGTACGGCGCGAACACCATCCGCCGCTGCTGGACCGAGGGCGCCCAGGCGAGCGTGTTGGAGTGGAAACCGCCCGGTCGCAGGACGGTCCAGGCCAGGCCCGACCCGGTTACCGCGTCCTCGAGCGCCCGGAACCCGTCGTAGGCCGACAGGTGCGGACGGGTGCCGGCGGCGACGGAGGACAGGAGCACCAGCCGGCGGACGCCGGCGGCCTTCGCGGCGCCGATGATCGCCGCCGCGTCGAGGCCGGCGCCGGAGCCGTGGACGAGCAGGAACAGCGCGTCGGCGCCCTCGAAGGCGGGAGCGAGGCCGTCCGGGTCAGCGAGGTCGGCGACGACGGCGGTGATCCCGGCACCGCTTGGCAGGGGCGCCGAGGTGCCCCGGGACACGGCGGTCACCGTCTCGCCGGCCGCGAGCAGGTGCTGGACGAGGGGGCGGCCGATGTTGCCGGTCGCGCCGGTCACGACGATCACGTGAATACCTCCGGGTCGGGGTTTCGGACTTGACCTGAGGCACGTTACATTCGCATAGATAGCAGGTTCCCCAAGGAAAGTAATGGAACAGGAGCCGCCGTGACCTCCCTCGTCGAGACCCCGGCCGAGGCACCCCTCGCCGAGATACCAGCCGAGACGTCGACGAGTGCCCGCCCCTGTCCCATCGGGCCGGTCGTCGAGCTGGTGTTCAGCCGGTGGACCACGCCGATCCTCTGGATGCTGCACGAACGCGGCGTCCAGCGATTCGTCGAACTCGAACGGGCGCTGGGCATCACGCCCAAGGTGCTGACCCAGCGGCTGCGGCAGATGGAGTGCGACGGGCTTGTGTCCCGCACCTACCACGCGGAGGTGCCGCCCCGGGTGGAGTACGAGATCAGCGAACTCGGTGAGAGTCTCGCTCCCGTCTTCTCCGCCCTTACCCAGTGGTCCGAACAGAACCTTGCCGCCGTGCACCAGGCCCGCGCGGCGTACTCCGGACCACTTCCGCGCTGAGCTCGACGCGGCCCGCCCGCTCGCCATCGGTCGTTCAGGTCTTCGCCTCGTCCGCAAAGTTGAACACGTTCAACTTTGCGGTACGGTGGGGTCGTTGCGGTCATTGCGGTCGTCGAGGCAGGGGAGTCCCAGATGGTCAGTGGCGAGGTCGCACGTGTGGAGGGGGTCGCCGGTCGTCCGCAGGGGAGCGTTCGGGGGGCGGCGACGCGGGCGCTGATCCTGGAGACCGCGATGGCGTCGTTCCGGGACCAGGGCTACGACCGGACGACGATGCGGGGGATCGCGCAGCAGGCCGGCGTGTCCGTCGGCAACGCCTATCACTATTTCGGCTCGAAGGAAGAGCTGGTGCAGGAGTTCTACGCCGCGATCCAGGACGGGCACCGGCGGCGGGCGGCGCAGGTGCTGTCCCGCCGCGATTTCACCGACCGGCTTCGGGGCGTGTTGCACGCCGGCATCGACGAGATGGCGCCGTATCACTCCTTCGCCGGCTCGTTCGTCAAGGTGGCGATCTCGCCCTCGTCGCCGTCGAGCCCGTTCAGCTCGGAGTCCGCCGCCGCGCGGGCCGCGGCCGTCGGGCTGTTCCGCGACGTCGTCGACGGCTCGGACAAGCGGCCCGGCCCGCTGGCCCAGGAGCTGCCGGAACTGCTGTGGCTCGCCTACCTCGGCATCACACTGTTCTGGGTCTACGACACCTCGCCGAACCAGGCGCGTACCCGGCGGCTGGTCGACTCCACGGCGCGGCTGGCTAGCCGGCTGGTATCGCTGAGCCGCCTGCCGGGCACGCGCGCGCTCACCGACGACGTCCGCGCCCTGCTCGCCGACCTTCGCCACCCCGAAGCCCAGGCAGCGGGCCTGACCGGACGGCCGGCGCGGTGAGGATCGTCGTTCCCGGTGGTACCGGGCAGCTGGGTGTCCTGCTCGCGGGCGCCCTGGCGCACGCCGGCCACGAGGTGATCGTCCTGAGTAGACGGGCGGACGCGCGGGTGCCGGGAGCACGCGTCGTCGGATGGGATGGGCGTAGCACCGGCCGGTGGGCGGCACAGATCGACGGTGCCGATGCTGTCATCAACCTGGCCGGTCGAAGCGTCAACTGTCGGTACACGGCGGCGAACCTGCGGGACATGATGGATTCGCGGGTGCGCTCCGCGACAGTGGTGGGCGAGGCGATCGCGCGGGCCGCCAGCCCGCCGCGCGTCTGGCTCCAGATGAGTACCGCCACGATCTACGCCCACAGCCGTGGCCGCGCCAACGACGAGGCGACGGGCATCATCGGCGGCGCGGAGGCCGACGTCCCCGCCTACTGGGCGTACAGCGTGGGCATCGCCCGGAACTGGGAGAGCGCGCAGACCCGTGCGCCCACCCCGGACACCCGGAAGGTCGCGCTGCGCACGAGCATCGTGATGGCGCCGGGCCGCGGCGGCGCCTTCGACCTGATGCTCCGGCTGACCCGATGCGGCCTTGGCGGGCCGGTGGCCGGTGGCCGGCAGTACCTGTCCTGGATTCACGGCCACGATCTGGTCCGCGCCGTCGAGTTCCTGCTGACCCGGGACGACGTGAGTGGACCGGTGAACCTCGCCGCCCCGAATCCGCTGCCCTACGGCGAGTTCATGGCCACCCTTCGCCGAGCGGCGGGAGTCCCCGTGGGCCTGCCCGCCACCGCCTGGATGGCCGAGATCGGCGCGTTTGTCCTGCGCAGCGACACCGAGCTTCTCCTCAAAAGCCGCCGGGTCGTTCCGGGCCGGCTGCTGGCGGCGGGTTTCGCCTTCGATTTCGCGGACTGGCCCGCCGCCGCGCGTGATCTCGTCCACCGCACCCGACGGCCCTGACCCGCCGGCTTCGAGAGTGGCGACGAGCCGGCTGCCCTCGTCATCGCCGAGTCAACCGCGAAGTCAACCGCGAAAACCGGCGTCAAGAGCGTCCTCGCCAAGATCGACGCCCGCGATCGGCCCAGGCCGTCGCCCTCGCCTACCAACGCGGCCCGGGCCGAGGCATCTGATCGTGATCGGGGCGTCGGCTGCTCGGGTCGGAGCCCGCGGATCGACGCGGGTTTACGGCGTCGGGCTGGGTTGGGGGACCTCGCCCTCCGCTCCGATCAGGGCCGCGTCGCCCCACACGTTGTACCCAGCGCATCCGGTGCCGGAGACATATGACTGAGTCAGCTTCAGCCGTAGTTTTCCGGTCACATCGAGATCGAGTTGCTTGGATTCGCCGAGGCCAACAGCCTGATGATAGATCTGCGCTCCGTCCGCGAAGACCTCGAAGAGAACCTTCTTGTCGCCGTACGGTGCGTCGTCCGCGACGCCGATCATTGCCTGGAGGCGGCGATAGTGACGCCCCAGGTCGTATTCGAAGCTCGCGGTCTTCATGCAGTAGACATCTGTAGAGATGGAATGAGGGTAGGTGACTCCGTTGACGGTCCGCGTGCCTGCTGTTGGACTCTGCGTCGTCGCCCGCAGATCGGCCAGATATGTCAGCACCTGCGTTCGGGCCACGGTGAGTGTGACCTGCTGTCCGGCGGTCAGTGTCGTGCCAGCGGGGGGATCCTGCGCCACAACGACGTTGTCTGTGGTGCTGGCGTCCAGGCGTGTCTCAACGATTACTGTGACATCCGCGGACGCGAGGGTCTGCTTTGCCTGGTCGAGCGAAACGCCGCGTAGCGAAGGCATCGGTCCGCCTGGGGCGACAGTAGGCACCCCTGACGCCGATGAGTCGGTCACGCTCCTCTTGGCCGCGCTCGCCGTGGCTGCGGATGCGGTGGCTGTGGGTATCGCGGCTGGTAGAGGCGAAGAAGAGATGGAGTTGGCCCCCGATCCGGAACCGGAGGGAGAGCCGTCCGGCCTGGTCGCCAGATAACCGATTCCTCCAAGTACCACCACTATCAGCGCCGCGAGTGCGTACATTCGAGTGTGGCGGACATATTGACGGGTCCGTCCGGGCGGCAGGGGTGTGATCCCCGGCTCGGATGCATGGGGGCCGCCGGTACCAGGACCGTTCGGCCTCATGGTGGTCATGTTGCTGGCGGTCACTGGCCGCAGGCCAGCGGGTTCACCCGCGCCCGTGGGAGCCGAGCCGCTGATCGTCTGCGATCCCACGTCCGCGAGCCAGCGGACGAGTGACCGCGGCCGCTCACCCGGCTCCTGGGCCAGGCCCTGCAGGATGAGGTCGATCTGCGCGGGCATGCCCTGCAGCGGCGGGCTCCCGGCCAATGCCTGGCGGGCAGCATCCCGGTCGACATCAACAGTGTGGCCGTGGCTGTCTCGCCGTGGCGGTGGAGACTGCCCGGTAAGCAGGTAAACGAGGGTGGCGGCCAGGGCGAACCGGTCGCCATCCGGCGTCGGCCGAGCCTGGCGTCCGGCGGCGATCAGCTCCGGGGCCATGTAACCCGGCGTCCCCATGCCCAGTTTTGCAGTGCCGTCGGCGAGATTGGCGAGACCGAAATCGACGAGGATGACGCGGCCATCCCCCTGTACCAGGAGATTCCCCGGCTTGATGTCGCCGTGTGCCACCTCGACGTCGTTTGTGTCCACTCCGCTGTGCAGATAGTCGAGTGCGGCTGCTACCTGCCGGATCACCCGCATTCGCTGGGGGAGATCGGCGTCCAGATTCGCCGTGTGCCTGTCGGACAGTGCGGTGCCCTCGACGTGTTCCATGACGAGATAGCGCTCCGAACTGGCGTGCTTTGCGGCTTCTCCGGCCCAGTGCCGGGGCGGCCCCACGAATCCGGCAATGACTCGGACGATGCCCGGATGACGGAGAGCCTGCAGCAACGATACATGCCGTGACCAGGAGGACGCCGGGCGGTTGGTTGTCTCCGGGCCGAACGTCTTGATGGCGACGACGCTGTGGCTCGCGCCCTCCTCTGAAAGAGGGCGGATAGCTCGCCACACCTCGCCCTCACCGCCGGCGCCCAGCGATTCCAGAATCTGATAGGCATCTGGCTCATCCGCTGGTCCCACCCAAAGACTGCTACCCACGTGACACACTTCCCCCGGAGACATTCGTCGTGCGCTGCGGCACCATCTCTAGATTGGCAGCGTCGCACGAGCTGTTGGAATCGAAACAGGCGGACGTCATCCGCATCCGCATCCGGACCCGCACGCAGACGCGAGTTCGGCCCCCCGTTCGGCGCGAGCGTAGCAGCGCTGAAATTCTGGTCACGATCTACTACCAACTACGTTGCCGCCGGATCGAGGCCACGCCCCGATCTTCGGGGCGTGCGGTACTCGATGGCACCCTGGTCGGACCACGCCTCGCCGGGGGCGTCAGAGGGGCCGGGCTGGGCGCGGCGCGAGAAGTGCTGTCGTAGACATTTGGTCGTCAATCTAGAGGGGTGTTGGGTGATGAGTGAGAATGGGAGATGGGCACTTGCCTACGAATATGGCCCGGACCGGTCTTACGTGCCCGTCGGAGTGCCCGTCAAGGTGGGCCGCACGCTGCAGATCGGTCGCTCAGGTGAGCTCGAGCTCGGTGTCACAGTGGTCAGCAAAGGCATTTCTCGCCGGGCGGCCGAGGTGCGGGCAACCGAGGTTGGGTGGGAGGTGGACATCCGTAATCACAACGGAGCAGTCCTTCATCTCTGGGGTCAGGTTCCCCATCTGGTGGCCGGCCTGCAGCGGGTGTCCTGGCCGCGTGCGGCCATCCGGTTCCTGAGCGAGAACCAGGTCGGCGGGAAGGTCGATGCGAGCGGTCCCGCGCACCACTGGCTACTGCTGGAAGCGGAGATCCCCGCCACGTACCCCGCTCCGACTCGCGGCGGCCGCCGGACCACGGGCCGCACGATTACCGCCAAGCCACCCCCGCCCCTGTCGAGACCGCAGGAGGAGGCTCTGCGCCTGGTCTTCCACGAGTTGCTGCGGTGGCCGCCGCGAGTGCCTGCCCAACCCATGCAACTCGACGCGGCCGCGCGGCGGCTTGGCATCAGCGAGAACGCGATCCGGGAGAGGCTGCTCCATGCACACGGCCGGGCGCTTCGGCTCGGCTTGCCCCGGCGCGTCGGACTGACCAATCCCGAGTACCTCTACGTGCTTGTGCAGGCCGGCTATCTCGTGCCGCCACCGCGCCGTCCCGCCTACCGGTTCACGCCGAGCTGGCTTCACTGACAGTGGACACTGTTCCAGCGCAGTCTGTCGCAGGGCGCGGCCTTCCGGTGTGATCGAGACGCCCGCCGCCGGTGGGCCGGAGCGCGGTAAGGCGCTCCGATCTGGTCAGTGATCCTGGCTGTCACCTGGGAGTATCCATGAACTGCGAGACATCGACCGCACGCTGTCGGCCTACGGTAACCGCGGTTGCGGGCGGCTGCGGCGGGGCGGAGAACCGGCCCGCATCGACGGGACGCTGGCTGCGCAGCAGCTTCTGCCGGGGGGCTGCGGATACCTGCGTGGATGTCGCGTTCGGGGCGGACCACGTGCGGATTCGCGACTCGAAGAGCCCCGATGGACCGGAGCTGACCTTCACACCTGCCGAATGGGCTGCCTTCGTGCTGGGGGTGTGCAACGGCGAGTTCGAACTGCCGGCTGTCACCCCGCTCGGCTGACGCACTCGTTCGCATAGCCAAACCCCCCTGCCTGTGGTGGTACCGACTGCGCTACTCTCTCCTGCAAGATGCAGAATGCAAATTGCATAGCACTGTGGATGGGGACCCGGAGGCGACTTCGTCAAGAGATCAGTCGGTCTCCCTCCGTGAGGTGTGCGCCACCGTCCCGCCGGGGGGCGGGACGGCGGCGCACACCGACCAGTGGGTGGGACTCGGCCTTCCGGGGCCCCGCAAGAAGGTGCTCACACCTCACGCAACGTTGGACCAGGGGGATAGACGCATGCTGCTCGAGAGGTGTCAGCCAGGTGGTACCAATCAGCCAGGGAGCATGCGAAGGTCGCGATGCGGCCGTCTGGTCTCGCTGTCTCTGTTGATCGGCTTGATCGCGACCGGAGCTGGCTGCTCGTCCGCCGAGCCGGCCTCCGCCGTATCCGGCGCGCAGCCGGCACTGGAACTGCCGTCGGCCAGCGCCGCGCCGGAATCGACCCCGTCGGCAGACCTCCACGGCATTGTCGTCGCCGGCTGCGGGAGCCGGGAGGCCAGGGAAGTGTTCGGGTACGATCCTGAGACCGGCAATCGGACCTTCGCGCGGACTTTCCCGTCTCAAGGTGCAGCGCGTCCGCCCGTGTTCTGTGCGCCGGTGCCGTCGGCTCCGGTCCTGCGGCAGCAGTTCAACACGGACTTCACCAGGGTGGCGGCCAGCACTTCGGCAGGCGCGGACGGTGGCTACCACGCTGGATATCTCGATTCCGCTGGAACCTTCACGGACCTCACCAAGACGACGTCCGATTACAGCGGCGTCTCGAAGCAGCGGGCGGTGGGCTTCAACCCGGTAACCGGACGACTGTGGTTCGAGACACCCATCAGCTATGGGTCCGTCGACCCGGATGTCGGGCCTGCCAGCTCACGGCCGGAGCCGGGTACACCACGGGGAAACCGGTTGTTCCTGAATGCCTACTACAACGTCTATTTTGCACCCGACGGGAAAACGATCGAAGATGCACACGATGCCACGCTGACGGCCTTTTCTTCCGGCGGGAAAATTGAGGTTCGCACCGTCAGTGGCGGATTTCAGGCCGTGGGTAGCAACTTTCAGGTTGGCGCGCCAGGATCGATCAACACTGGAACGCCGGTCCTGCACCTGCCGACTGGCGCTGACACCTGCCGCCCTTCTGCGGTCGTCGACTCCTCGACATTTCTCTGCCTGGGGAGCGAAGGGAAGAAATTGTATAAGATGTCGATCAATGGTGACCGGATGACTGTCGGTCAGTGGGAGATTCTCCCCGAAAGTAACCGTACGATCGAGGGAGTCGTGATCAGTCCCAGCGGCTCCGACTTCGCCTTCATCGCAAAGGCAGGCCAATCGCGGACCCTGTACTCCATGTCGCTCACCGACGCCGGGCAACCGAGGCACCTCGTGGATCTTGGGGAGATGCCGCTAGGGTTGGCTGAGTGGATCTAGGGGCTTGACCTGCTGGGCCACTCGCCATGCTGGGTCGCCGCGGTCGGGAGCGCGAGGCCGCCGCGACGAGGAGGACGGAGGCCAAGTGTCCACAGCCAACGCCGTGGTGGCGCGTAGGCGCCTCGCTCTCGGCCTTCGCCAGCATCGACTGCGTGCTGGTCTGACCCTTGAGGAGCTGGCGCACCGCATGGAGTGCTCGCCCGCGAAGATCAGCCGAATGGAGACCGGGATCAGCGGCGTCCGGCTGCAGGACCTGAAGATGATCGCGGAGGTGATGAGTCTGCGGCCGGCTGATCGGGACATGATGATCGCATTGATGCGGCAGTCGCGGAACCACGAATGGTGGCACGAGTACACCGATATCGTGCCTCCTGCCTCAGCGACCTTCTATGGCCTGGAAGACGGTGCCCCGATCATCCGCCAGCACAGCACGTCCCTTGTCCCGGGCCTACTGCAGACAGCCGACTACGCTCGCGCATTGATCACCTCCGTTGACGGGATCTCCGCAGACCTCGCGGAACGGCGTCTCGCGCTGCGGCGGCGACGGCAGCTGGTATTGGGGCGCCCTGACCCGCCAAGACTGACCGTGATACTAGATGAGGCCGTGCTCTTCCGTGTGATCGGTGGGCCCGCGGTCATGGCCGAACAGTGTATGAATCTGCTGCATCAGGCCGAAACGGGGCAGGTGCACGTTCAGGTTGTTCCTTTTGACGCGGACACTCATCCGGCGGAAGGCGTCGCATTCATCCTCTTCGAGTTCGAAGAGGACGGCGGAGGGCCTGTCGTCTTTGCGGAGCAGCTCAGCCGCAACACTTTCATAGATGAAAACGAGGAGGTAGCTGTCTATCGTTCTGCTATGGCCGGGGCTCAGCGGGTCGCGCTTACTCGAGAACTCTCGTTGCAAGCGATTGCCGAACGTGCCGGGATGCTGAGCGGTAAGGCATGAACTGCTCGTAGTGCGAGGCCCGCCGGCCGGGCCGTCTGCCATTCGTTGAAAATCTTCGGGGGAAGCATGGTTTTTAACATTCTGGCCGAATGCCCAGTGGGCGAGAAAGAGGTTGAGACCGGAGTCTATTTTTATCCGTCGTTAACTAAGTCGGGCTCGGTCGCGCTCGGCCCGCAGGACGGCAGCGCGATCCGCTATCATCGGTTCAAAGAAGTTTCTGTCGCCGAACTAGAGGCTGGTCGACCGACCAGAGTCGCCGGCGGCAACAGCATCTCCGGATACTTTGGCGTCACAGAAGCCCGCGTTACCATGCGTGCGGATCCGCCGAAGAAGGCGCGCTCCGGGTCGATTGGTGACGCCGCGATTTACGCTATGGAGGCTTTGGTAATGCCCGGCGAGGCTCTCGTCGAGGGTGCTGTCGGCCTGGTTGCCGCGGGCGCTGGCCGGATTGCTAGAGGAAAGACGCCGAAACCCCGCGCCGAGCTGCTCGCCGGAAATCTGTACTATCGGTGGATCGAGCAAATCGGTGTGGGGGACAGGGATGCGGGCGGTAGTTGGCGACTTCGCATAGTGACCCGTGCTCAGGTCCCGGACTCACCCCTGCGTCGTCTGCTGCTTCAGGTGACCTTCGCTCCTGGGGAGGAGGTCTTTGAAGTCGCGCAGGATCTGGTGCACAGGATTTCGCGACGCTGGCTCGCCGAATTGAAAAAGGGCGACGGGCAGGAAGATCTAATCGCGCAGTTCAGAAAACTTCTGGCTGTGCCGAGACTTCAGATGAAAGAAGAGCCATTCGCGTTCTACCACCTGCCAGCATCGATTCCGATAAGCGTCAAGAAGGCGCCCGGACCTAGCTCTGTTACCGTCATGCCTATTCGCTAGTGCAGACGGCGAGACTGTTTCTCAAATTCCATTTGAATAGTGTGGTTGGCCTTGCCCTCGTCGGGTACGGCATCTATGCTGCGCGGCAGTCGAGCGGGGTGTACATCTTTCCGATCTACATCTTCGCGCTGCCGTTCATCGCTCCCTTCCTCGTTGTTCGCGACGTCAGGCGCCGAAACCGGGACACCTCAGGCTGGCCCGACCACCAGCGGCCATCCGGATCTCGGTGATGCCAGTCCCGGTCGACGGCGGAGTCTCCGGACTGGCCCGCCGCCGCGCGTGATCTCGTCCACCGCACCCGACGGCCCTGACCCGCGCCTGCCGGGGCGCGCTATCGCGGCTGGACCCGTTCGAACCGGGTCCAGCCGCGCCAGCCTCGTTCCTCGAGTCGGGCCATGAGGCGCCGCGCGATCGGCACCGAGTCGAGGAACACCGCATCGAGGAGTTCCACGAGTTCGTCGGCCATCCGCTGGTCGTGGTTCTCCCATCCCTCGGGCCCACCGGCTTCGAGGGCTGTGACGAGCCGGTCGCCCACGGCCGCCACCCGCGGGTCGTCCGCCTCCCAGCTGATCATCTCGGCGAGGTCGCGGTAGAGCTCGACCGTCGACGGGTCGTCGAGCTGCTCCTGCTTCAGCTTCATGTACAGCGACATGTGCTCCGGGAGCTGGGCGGCCACCAGGATCCAGGCGTCCCGCTCGCCGTCGACCATCAGGGACGGCAGACCCAGCTCGCGCAGCCGGTCCAGGTAAGCCACGGCGTCCGGCGGCAGGGCCAGGCTGTCACCGACTGCGAGCTGTGCGATCCGTTCGCGGTGGCGCTGGCGCTGGCGGATCTCCGCGCGCAGCCGCCGGTCGATGTCGGCGACGGCGGCGCTGAACTCCTCGGCGTCCGCGGCCAGCAGTTCGCGGACGCGGGCGAGCGGGACGCCGGCCTCGGCGAGCGTGCGGATCCTGACGAGCTCGACAACGGCGTGCGCGTCGTAGCGCCGGTAGCCGGAGTGGTCGCGCTTGGGCTCCGGCAGAAGACCTTTGGCGTGGTAGTGCCGCACCGCGCGCACGGTGACACCGGCATACGATGCCAGCTGGCTGATCGTGAGCACCGGACCAGTCTCCCGTCTCGGCTCCTTGGCTATCTCGTCGGAACGCGCAGGAACAGCCGCCGCGACCACAGGAAGCCGAGCAGCGCGATCAGGACGCACCAGCCGACCGCGAGCCACAGGTCGGAGTCCGTCGGCGCACCCGTGACGAGCGCCCGGAGACTGTTGATCATCGGGGTGAACGGCTGGTAGCGGGCGAACTGGCGCAGCCCGACCCCCATCGCGTCGGTCGGCACGAACCCGCTGCTGACGAACGGCAGGATCATCAGGAACAGCGGGGTGTTGCTGGCCGTCTCCACGCTGTCCGCCGCCAGGCCCATGCCGACGGTCAGCCAGGTCAGCGCGAACGCGATGAGGATCAGCAGGCCGATCGCGGCGAGCCAGCCGAGCGGCCCGGCGCCGGAGCGGAACCCGAGCAGGAATATGAACGCCGCCACGACGGCCACGGCGCCCGCGGTCCGCAGGACGGCGCCCAGCACGTGGCCGGTGAGCACCGACACGCGGGCGATGTTCATCGTGCGGAACCGGGCGATGATCCCGGTGTTCATGTCGCTGGCGGTCGAGATCGCGGTGCCGAGCGCGACGCTGGCGACCGTCATGATCAGGATTCCCGGCGTGATGAACACCAGGTAGTCGCCGCGGTCGCCGCCGTCGCGCTGACCCGGCAGACCGGCGCCGAGAGTCCCACCGAACACGTACACGAACAGCAGCAGGAACACGATCGGTTGGGCGACCAGCATGATCGACAGAGAGGGGTAGCGGCGGATGTGCAGCAGGTTGCGGCGCAGCATCGTCACCGAGTCCCGCAGCGTGTAGGTGGCGGTGCTCATGCGGGGATCCCCTCGGGGGCGGGCGCCACGGCGGTGCGGCCGGTGAGCGCGAGGAAGACGTCGTCGAGATCGGCGGAGTCCACGGTCAGCCCGGCGACGCCGTCGTCGTGGAGGCCGTCGAGGACGTGGCGCAGTCCGGCGATGCCGCCGTCGCCCGGGACCCGCAGGGTGAGTGCGTCGGTGTCGGCGGTGGCCGCCGGGTGCGCCGCCGCTGCCGCGGCCAGCGC
>NZ_JALKFU020000279.1 GCF_023242965.2 Frankia sp. AgKG'84/4 | reverse complement strand
TGATCTGCCCGGCACTGATCTGCCCGGCACTGATCTGCCCGGCACTGATCTGCCCGGCACTGATCTGCCCGGCACTGATCTGCCCGGCACTGGTCTGCCCGGGACGGACGCCGCCCGCGCACCTGCGCGGGCGGCGTCCGTCCCCGTTCAGCTGGCGGCGTCCTTCAGGACTCCTCTGGAGATCACGAGCTGCTGGATCTGGCTCGTGCCCTCGTAGATGCGGAACAGTCGCGCGTCGCGGTAGAACCGCTCCACCGGCACACCCCGCATGTACCCGCTGCCGCCGTGGATCTGCACCGCGCGGTCCGCGATCCGCCCGACCGCCTCGGACGCGAAGTACTTGGCGCACGACGGGCCGATCCGCTGGTCGCTGCCGTCGTCGAACGCAGCGGCCACTTCCTTGACCAGGGCGCGCGCCGCGTACAGGTCGGTCACCGAGTCGGCCAGCAGGCCCTGGATGAGCTGGTGCTCACCGATCACCTTGCCGCCCTGGACCCGCGCCGACGCGTACGACACCGACTCGTCGACGAGGCGCTGCGACAGTCCGACGCACAGCGCGGCGATGTGGATCCGGCCGTGCGCCAGGCAGCGCATCGCCGTCACATAGCCGCGGCCCTCACCCTGCTCGCCGCCGATCAGCGTGTCCGCCGGAACGCGCATGTTGTCGAAGTAGACGTCCGCGGTCCAGGCGCCGGCCTGGCCCATCTTCGCGTCCTTCGGGGCCACGCTGAGGCCGGGGGTGTCCCGCTCGACCATGAAGGTGCTGATCCCGCGGCCGCCCGTGGAGCCTTCCTCGGACCGGGCGAACACCATGAAGACATCCGCGTTCGGCGCGTTCGTGATGTACCGCTTGGCGCCGTTGATGACCCACTCGTCACCGTCGCGCCGCGCGGTCGTGGCCAGGCCCGCCGGGTCCGAGCCGGCACCCTCCTCCGTCAGCGCGAAGGATGCCACCCACTCGCCCGACGCGATCTTGGGCAGGTACGCCTTCTTCTGCTCCTCGGTGGCGCCTTCGAGCAGCACGTGGCCGGCGATGCCGTTGTTCGTCCCGAACATGGAGCGGAAGGCCGGGGTGGTGTAGCCAAGCTCGAATACCAGGCGCGCCTCGTCGCTCATCGACAGCCCCAGGCCGCCATAGATCTCGGGAATCGCGAAACCAAACAGGCCCATATCCGCCGCGGCCACTCGCAGACGGTCCGGAATAACGTCGCCGGCTTCGATCTCTGACTCCGCCGGGACAACCTCATCCCGCACAAAACGGCGCACCGACGCGATTATCTCGTCGATCTCATTACTCACCCGACCGTCACCGCCCAAATCCAGTCCAAGAATGCCAGCGTCGACACCGCCGCGGCGCGGCACGGCCGAGAAATTCTCCCCCGACGTACCCGACCCGCAACAGACAGCAAATATCCCTCAAATCGTAATGGCCCACCGGGTGACCCGCAACCGGTCGGACTGTCCTTGATCGCGCCGTTCCGCACCGCACCCCACCCGAGTGGGCCCGGCGGCCCACTGTCCGACCGGGAACGATCTCGCGCGCCAGGCAAGCACGGACCCATCCTCCGCCGGCGTGATATCTATTACCTCTACCCATTTTGGTGGATTTACGGGGAGGTACTGTGCCGATACGTCCAGTTCGCCGGCATTCACTGACGGCGATGTCGGCACTGCTACTCGCGACCTCCTCGTGGGCGTGTTCGATCTATCAGACCTCCACGGCAGACAGGAATTGCCCTATCGACGTGCCCGGCGTCACCTCCCAGGAGGTGAAGGTCGGTGTGATCGTTCCGGATACCGGTCCGCTCAGCGCTGCGTTCAGCTCGACCCGGGCAGCCATCCAGGCCCGGATCTCCGCGGCCAACGCCGCGGGCGGGATCAACGGCCGACGCGTTGTGCTCGAGGTGCAGGACGACGGGTCAACCCCAGCCGGGAACCTCGTCGCGGCCCGGCAACTGGTCGACGACGGCGACGGGGACGTTTTCGGCGTGATCGAAATGTCCGCCACGGCCTCGGGCTCGGCTCAGTTCCTCGATACCGCCGGCGTGCCGGTGACCGGCGTGGCGGCCGAGTCGGAGTGGTCGCGCCACCGCAACATGTTCTCGACCAACTACGGCGCACTGGACCAGCACACGGCGGTCATCGGTCGGTTCGCCGCCAGCAGTGGCGGCACCCGGGCGATGATCATCCGAGAGGGCGCGAACCCGGCCTCGTCCGAGAGCAGCGACCAGCTGAGCGCGAGCTTCGCCTCGCAGAACATCCCGGTGGTCGCCGTCATCGACCACACCACCGGGTTCGTCTCGGCAGATCAGATCGCCGCGGCGGCGAAGGCGGCCAACGCCGACGTCCTCGCCTCCTCGGGAGCAGCCGACGTCCTCGCCTCCTCGGTGCAGGCCATCCGCCGAAACGGCGCAGAGGTCAAGACCGCGTTCGCGCTGTTCGGGTACGACGCCCGCCTGCTGCACGACTTCGGCCAGTCGATCGCCGGCCTCACCTTCGCGCTGGTCTTCAACCCGAACGCGCAGTCCCCCGCACAGACCGCCTACCGGACGACGATGAACCAGTTCGCGCCCGAGGTGAGCGATCCCGACGGAGCGACACAGCGAGAGGCCTACACGGAGGCCGACCTGTTCCTGCGCGGACTGGCCGTGGCCGGGCCCTGCCCCACCCGCAGCGCCTTCGTGAATGGGCTGCGTAAGGTCCGCGACTACGACGCCGACGGACTGCTCGCCGACCCCGTCGACCTGCGGACGACTAGCGGCGCGGTCATTCGGTGCAGGTACTTCCTCCGCGTCGCCCGCTCCGGGCAGTCCTTCGAGGTCGTGCCCGGCGGCGGCGGCCGGGACAAGTTGGAGTGGTGCGACAACGAGACCGGCGGCTGACCGGGCGAGGCTCGGCCCACCGCGACGAGGTTCCGAACGACGCACCCGTCAACAGAGCGTCACAATTTAGACGCGCTCTGGCGATGGGGCGCCACGGACCATCCCGCGCCACGGACGGCGCTCAGTTCACACTGGCATGAGGGCTTGGACCGGAGCGACGATCTCGCGACTGCCAGCAGAGAACACCGGAATCACGGCGTTCGCGCTGCCAGACGATCTCCCTGTGAGTCCAGTTCTTCCTTGACTCCCGCTCTTTGAAAGAAAGCGGTATTCCCCGGGGTTCATCGCGGCGCACTCAAGGTGCTGTCGGTCCCCTCGGACGGGCTCTCGTGATGCGGCCCGATGATCGACCGAGGACCGACGGGATGCGACCCGCAGACGAGGCGTCACCCCCGCCGGTTACGCACTTCTTGCCCCACAGACCTTCATCATGTTACCAAGCTACTTATCGTCTCGTCTGGGCCGGGTCGCGCGCCACGCCGCGCACGGCAGGTTCCGGCGCCGAGGATGCGTGACCGTCTCGGGCGCGCGACGAAGCGGAAAGAGGGCGTTGACGGGCTTGGCGGGACGGGGTGGTGCGGCCGTGCGACAGTCCGACCCGTCACCGTCACCCGACCGGCCCCCTTCACCCGCCAGGCCCTCTTCACCCGCGCGTGCCTCGTCGCCCGCCCGGACCTGGGCTCAGCGCGGAACCCGGACGCAGCACCGCACCTGGACACAGCGCCGCACCTGGACACAGCGCCGAATCCGGTCGCGGCGCCGAACGCAGGCACCCACGCCCCGGCTTCCCTTACCGTCAACCACGGACCGGGCCCGGCCTCGCCGGGTCGATCCCGACGTGGCGAAATAGGCCCGGCCGCCGCACGCGGTGCGCCGGGGCCGCCGGACCACCGGCGGAAGGACCCCGCCGGGCGAACCTGGCACCCTCGTACATCCGTACGACCGCGTACCACCCGCACGACCGGCGCCACCGCGCCAGACGAGGAGCTGGACACATGGGCAGGATCGCGCAGACCGACGGGCTCACCGAAGTCCAGGCCGACATCCTGGCGGCCGTGCGCACGTTCGTGGACAAGGAGATCCTTCCGAACGCGGGTGACCTCGAGCGCAAGGACGAGTACCCCGAAGAGATCATCAACCACATGAAGGACATGGGCCTGTTCGGGATCATGATCCCGGAGGAGTACGGCGGCCTCGGCGAGTCGCTGCTCACCTACGCCCTGGTCGTGGAGGAGATCGCGCGCGGCTGGATGAGCGTCTCCGGCGTGATCAACACCCACTTCATCGTCGCCTACCTCGTGCTCCAGCACGGCAGCGAGGAGCAGAAGGCCCGGCTGCTGCCGCGGATGGCGACCGGCGATGTCCGCGGCGCCTTCTCGATGAGCGAGCCCGGCTGCGGCTCCGACGTCTCCGCGATCACCACCAGGGCCACCCGCGACGGCGATGACTACGTCATCAACGGCCAGAAGATGTGGCTGACCAACGGTGCCCGCTCCGGCGTCGTCGCCACCCTGGTCAAGACCGACGAGGGCGCCGACTCGGTCTACAAGAACATGACCACGTTCCTGCTGGAGAAGGAGCCGGGCTTCGGCACCCACGAAGGGATCTCCATCCCCGGCAAGCTGGAGAAGCTCGGCTACAAGGGCGTCGAGACCACCGAGATGATCCTCGACGGCCACCGCGTGCCGGCGTCCGCGATCCTCGGCGGCGCCGACCAGGCCGGCCGCGGCTTCTACCAGATGATGGACGGCGTCGAGGTCGGCCGGGTCAACGTCGCCGCCCGCGCCTGCGGCATCATGATCCGCGCCTTCGAGCTCGGCATCGCCTACGCCCAGCAGCGCCGCACCTTCGGTCACCAGATCGCCGACCACCAGGCCATCGCCTTCAAGCTCGCCGAGATGGCCACCAAGGTCGAGGCCGGCCACCTGATGATGGTCAGCGCGGCGCGCAAGAAGGACAGCGGGCAGCGCAACGACGTCGAGGCCGGCATGGCGAAGTACCTGGCCAGCGAGTACTGCTACGAGGTCACCACCGACTCGTTCCGCATCCACGGCGGCTACGGCTACTCCAAGGAGTACGAGATCGAGCGCCTCTACCGCGAGGCGCCGTTCATGCTCATCGGCGAGGGCACCTCCGAGGTGCAGAAGCGCATCATCAGCCGGGCGCTGCTCAAGGACTACCGCCTGGGCGGCTGAGCGCCCCCGACCCCCCGCGACCCCAACGACGAGATCGAGGAGACTCATGCAGTTCGGCCGTTACTACGAGGAGTTCGAGGTCGGCGCCGTCTACAAGCACTGGCCCGGCAAGACGGTCACCGAGTACGACGACCATCTCTTCTGTCTCCTCACGATGAACCACCACCCGCTGCACCTCGACCTGAACTACGCCGAGAAGACGACGCAGTTCAAGCGGAACGTGGTCGTCGGGAACTACGTGTACTCGCTGCTGCTCGGCATGTCGGTCTCGGACGTGTCCGGCAAGGCGATCGCGAACCTCGAGGTCGAGTCGCTGCGCCACGTCGCCCCGGTCTTCCACGGCGACACCATCTACGGCGAGTCGACCGTTCTCGCCAAGGTCGAGTCGAAGAGCAAGGACGACCGCGGCATCGTCACCGTCGAGACTCGCGGCCACAACCAGGACGGCACCCTGGTCTGCATCTACCGCCGCAAGGTCATGGTGCCCAAGCGCGCCTACGGCGAGGCCCGCGGCGGCGAGCAGCCCGGCCGCCCCGAGCCCGCCCAGGCCTGATCCGCCACCGGCCGACCCGGGGGCGGGTCGGCCGGGAACTCTGCCGCTCGCGTGGGAGCGGGTGTTCCCGACTCTTCGACAGGGGTTGGCGCCCGCTTCGTCCCTGCGAAAGAGTCAGGTAGCTCGTCTCCCACGCAGCACCGCCCTCGCGCTCCGGCTGCGCCACGGCGGCTACGGCTTGCGCCAGACGGAGACGTGGAACGGGCTGCTGCCGGTGAAGGGCTCGCGCGTCCAGCCGGCCCAGCGCTCGGCCAGCGTCAGGCCGGCGAGGCGGCCCATCAGGTCCAGCTCGCTCGGCCAGGCGTAACGCAGCTCGACGGGGAAGGTACGGACCCCGCCCGGCCCGACGACAAGGCGCCGGCTGCGGACTCGCTGCGCGAGCGGATCGTGCAGCGCCGCATGGAGGTGGGTGACGTCCCCGAGAATCCGCTCGACCTCGACCCGCTGCCCGCGGTCGAACCGAGTGAGGTCCGGGACGAAGTTCTCCATCACGAACGACCCACCGGGCCGCAGCACGTCGGCCACCGCTTTGAAGCAGCGGACCTGCGCTTCCTGGTCGGGGAGTACGCAGAACGTGTTGAACACGACATAGACCAGACCGAAGGACTCGACGGGAAAGCCGATTTCGGCAAAATCGGCGACCTTGACATGAATGTCCGATCCACCGGGTTTCTCGCGTAGGCGGGCCGTCATTCGCGCCGAGGCATCGATTCCGGTGACCTTCGTTCCCCGCGCGGCCAGCGGCAGCGCGATCCGGCCGGTCCCGATACCAAGCTCCAGTGCCGGCCCCGCCCCGGCGCTCGCATGGAGGAAGTCGGCGGCCGCGTCGATCGCGACCTGCCGATCCGAGCCGGAGAACCAGTCATCATAGAGGTCAGCGATCGTGTCGCCGTATACCTCGGGGCCAAGGAATCCGTCGTCCATGAAAGGATTCCTATAGGAATCTCCGGACGACCGCACGCCATTAATCACCGGACGACCCCGAGTGTTCCGCGGCGCACCAAGATCCGAGTGTTCCGCGGCGCACCAAGATCCGAGTGTTCCGCGGCGCACCAAGATCCGAGTGTTCCGCGGCGCACCAAGATCCGAGTGTTCCGCGGCGCACCAAGATCCGAG
>NZ_JALKFU020000278.1 GCF_023242965.2 Frankia sp. AgKG'84/4 | reverse complement strand
GTCGTCAGCCTCGCCGCCGTCGCCTCGGCGCCGCAGATCGGCCACCCTGGCGACGATCCGGTCGCCTCGTCGCGGGTGGGAGGCCGCCCGCGGCGAGGCGGCGGAGTCCGCCAGCCTGGCGTCGGACCGCGGCGGGGTGGGAACTCGAACTGCGGACCGGCCACCGTCAGCGGAATTCCCGGTCCGGGTGTCGTTGGGGCTCGTGGGCCGGCTGCCGGGGTCGCGTACCTTCGCGACTCTCACGCCGGAGCGCTCACTCTGGTCACTCGCTGGCGTGATCCGGCGTTCCCGCGCTGTCGCGGTGACGGGGCGCTTGTCGGCGGCCGCGGCGTCGAGCGGTTCGGTGACCGCCGCCGGCGGGGGAGATCCGGCCGGCTTCGATGTGCTGGGAACGTCCGCGGCGGATGCCCCTGCCGACGTGGTCGCACGAGCCGCGGCGCCGCGGGGGACAGCAGCCGGGGCCACGGCACTCGCGACGGGGGCTGTGGAGGTCGGGGCCGAGTCAGTCGGGGCGGTACGAGCGACCGTGGTCGGTGCCGTGGGCGTCGGTGCGGGCGCCGGCGCCGGACGGGTCACCGCGGCCAGCTCCCGGTCCCGCTGCCGCTGGATCTTCCGCCGCTGGTGGTCCCGCGCCACGCCGTACCCGAGCAGGTGAACGCCGGCGACCGCGAGCACCCCGGCAGCCAGGCCCAGCAGGAACAGGCCCCAGATATCGAAGGAAAGGGACTGCCCCATGATCATTACATCTGTGTGGCCGCTGTTCTCGAGGACGAGATCAGCGCCGAGAACGCCGACCACCAGCAACACCACGACACCGACGGTTACCACCGGGACCTCCAGAACCATCCATGGGTGCGGGACCGGCCACGAAAAGCCGCTGGGCTCGGCCTACCCGCATGAGGTGGCGGCGCAACCGCACGGGCGCAGGTTGATCCGCGCCCGTGCGGTGATCCGCGCTTCAGTCGAGTGCGGCGGTCACAGCCGCGAGCAACCGCCACGCCGCCGCCTTGTCGAGTGGCTCGTTGCCATTGCCGCACTTGGGCGACTGAACGCACGATGGGCAGCCGGCAGGACATTCACAGGCGCGTACCGCGTCACGGGTCGCGGACAGCCAGCCGCCGACCCGCAGGAAACCCCGTTCGGCGAAGCCAGCGCCGCCGGCGTGACCGTCATAGACGAACACACTCGTCCGGCCCGTGTCCGGATGCAGCGCGGTCGACACCCCGCCGATGTCCCAGCGATCGCAGGTCGCGAACAGTGGGAGCAGGCCGATCGCCGCGTGCTCCGCGGCGTGCACCGCACCGGGGACGACGGCGGCCTCGATGCCGGCGTCGGCCAGCAGCGCGTCGGTGACCGTGTACCAGACGGCGCGGGTCCGCAGCTGGCGCGGCGGCAGGTCCAGCGGCTCCTGGCCGAGCATCTGCCCCGTGGCGAGCAGTCGGCGCTGATACCCGATCACCTGGTTGGTGACCTCGACGACCCCCAGATGCACCGCCAGCTCCGGCAGGATCCGCTCCCGGGTCGACTCGAGGATGCGGATGTCGGTGTGCTCCCGCGCGACCGTCGTCCACTCGGGCGTTTCCTCGCGCACGAAGGCCACCGAGTCGGCCAGGTCGAGTTCGTCGACCACGAAGCTCGAGCCCTGATGCAGATAGACGGCGCCGGAGTGCACCGCGGAGTGCGCGGCGGCGGCGTCCACCGTGCCCAGCAGTCGACCGGTGGCCGACTCGACGATGCGCACGGGTGGCCCGCCGGTCCCCCGGATGTCGACGTCCGGCCGGGACCGTTGGGTCCAGAACCAGCCGTTGGCCCGGCGGCGCAGCCGGCCGCGGCGAACCAGATCGTCGACGACCCGCCCGGCCGTCGGGCCGAACATCTCGAGGTCGCCCTCGGCGAGCGGGAGCTCCGCGGCGGCGCATTCCAGCTGGGGAGCCAGGACGTAGGGGTTCTCCGGGTCGAAGACGCTGGCCTCCACCGGGCGGCCGAACACCGCCTCGGGATGGTGGACGAGGTAGGTGTCGAGCGGGTCGTCCCGGGCAACCAGGACCGCCAGGGAGCGCCGCCCGTCCCGACCCGCACGGCCCGCCTGCTGCCACAGCGACGCGAGGGTACCCGGGAAGCCAGCGGTGATCGTCGCATCCAGGCCGCTGATGTCCACTCCGAGCTCCAGCGCCGAGGTGGCCGCGACGCCGAGCAGCTCGCCGGCCCGCAGCCGCCGTTCGAGTTCACGGCGCTCCTCCGGCAGGTAGCCGGCGCGGTAGGCGGCCACCCGATCCGCGACGTCCGCCGCGACCCGGCCGAGTTCGCGGCGCGCGGTCACCGCGATCACCTCCGCGGACCGGCGGGACCGCACGAACACCAGCGTACGAACGCCATCAGCAACGAGATCGGCCAGCAGGTCCGCCGACTCGGCGGTGACCGAGCGACGCACCGGCGCGCCGTTCTCGCCGTCACCGTGCTGGTCCCCCGCGTCCTCGCCGTCGTGGGACGGCTGGCCCGTCCACAGCAGGGGCGGTTCGTAGAGCACGAAGTCCATCGGCCCGCGCGGCGCGCCGTCGCCGTCGACCACCTCGACGTCAACGCCCGTGAGGCGGCCGGCGGACAGCCCGGGGTCGGCGACGGTCGCGGAGGCGAGCAGGAAGATCGGGTTCGCTCCGTACTTCGCGCAGATCCGCCGCAGACGGCGGATCACCGCGGCGACGTGCGCGCCGAACACCCCGCGATAGCCATGGCATTCGTCGATGACGACGAAGCGAAGGCCGCGCAGGAACTGGGCCCACCGCCGGTGCTGCGGCAGGATCCCGCGGTGCAGCATGTCGGGGTTGGTGAACACGAGGCCGGCATGGGCCCGGACCCAGTCACGCTCGGCGGCCGGGGTATCCCCGTCATACGTCGCGGACCGTACGGCGAGCCGCAGTGCCCGGACCGATCGGAGCTGGTCGTGGGCGAGGGCCTTCGTCGGCGAGAGGTAGAGGGCTCGCGACGCCGGCTCGGCCAGCAGACGGGACAGCACGGGCATCAGGTAGCCCAGCGACTTGCCGGACGCGGTGCCGGTCGCCAGCACCACGCTTCGGCCGGCATGGGCCGCCTCGGCGGCCGCGACCTGGTGGATCCACGGCTCGTCGATACCCGTTGCCACCCAACGCCCGCGCAGCACCGGATCGACCCAGTCAGGCCAGGGCGCGTGCCGACCCGGCCGGGCCGGGACCAGCTCCACGTGCGTCACGCAGCGGGCGCGTCGAACATCGCGGAGCAGCCCGGCGAGGACCGTGTCCGCGCCGTCGATGTCGGCCGGCGAACCCACGACCGTCGACGATATCCGCGACCGCCGTGTGGTCGTGATGCGCCGTCCGTCACGGGCGGTCTGGCGCCCCCGGCCGGCCATCCCGCCGGGGGTGCCGGTCGCCGACGGCCGGACGATGGCCGACGACTGTCGGCCACCCGACCAACAACCCGGACCACAACCGCGGGGCGGGGCCGCCGACCGACCCCCGGCGAGACAAGATCGGGGATAGATTCCAGCAGACATCGTTCCGCCGCGCCGCCGCGATTCGGATCCAGCGATCTGTGTCGCGGGCCACCGGATTGATCCCTCTCATGGGAGGGTAGTGGCGCCGTGATGTCGGTCGCCCGACGCCCGGGCCGGCCAGGGGTATACAAGGAGGATCCGTGGACCTGTCGCTCACGACTCGCCAGGAAGACAACCACACGGTCGTCGTGGTGGGCGGCGAGATCGACGTGTACACCGCGCCCAAGCTCCGCGAGCAGCTGATCGATCTTGTCTCGGCCGGCTCCTACCACCTCGTGGTCGACATGGAGGGCGTCGAGTTCCTCGACTCGACCGGCCTCGGCGTGCTCGTCGGTGGCCTCAAGCGGGTTCGCGCGCACGAGGGTTCGCTGCGTCTGGTCTGCACCCAGGAGCGCATCCTCAAGATTTTCCGCATCACCGGCCTCACGAAGGTCTTCCCGATCCACTCCTCGGTGGAGGATGCTCTCGCCGCCCACGAGTGATCAGCCGGACATCACGCCTTCGGAAAGGCAGGCCCGCCGTATGCCCACCGTTGAGCTGCGGTTCGCCGCGCTGGACGGGCACGTCCGAACCGCTCGAATGATCGCCACGGCGGTCAGTCGGCGGGCGGGCATCCCCGTCGGCGCGGCCGACGAGATCAAACTTGCGGTCACGGAAGCATGCGCCCGGGCGGTGCGGGTCAACCGCAAGCACGCGCCGACGTCCCCGGTCCACGTGGCGCTCATCGACGCGCCTGATTCCTTCACCATCAAGGTCGCGGACTGCGGCCGGACCTGGGACGAGGTCGCGGCCGGACCGGACGGCGGGCTGGCCACCGCGTCCGCCCTGCTCGACCTCGAGCCCACGTCGGACGATCCGCCCTGGTGGGCGGCCACGGACGACGACAGCGACGACGAAGGCGGCTTCCCGCCCGGTCTCGGGCTCGCGCTCATCGAGGGACTTGTCGACGAGGTCGAGGTCACCCGCGGCCCCGAAGGCGTCGGGACGGTCGTCGCGATGACCTGGCACATCGGCTTCGACGCCGCGCTCGCGAAGCAGGTCTGACCGACCCGGCGAGGCAGACACTCGCCCGGCCGCCGTCGACGGCGGCCGGGCGTCTGCTTCCCACGCGGCTGACGGCCCGGACCCGGGTGAGCCCCGTCGGCGCCATTTCCGAGCCTGCGACGAACTCCGGCTGCGGCGCCAATGCCGCCAAAAACTACCTAAAAATTGAAATTCCGACTATCTAGACATCGATCCAAATTGCGGTGTTTTGCGCGGAAGATCCGGCCTGGGCGGCGAAATTCAGCGACCCCGGCGTCGGTCGGAGAAAAAGCAGCGCGCGTCACACCGATGTGATTAGACTCCGCCGCATCTCGCGGACGGTTGGATAGCCGTCGGGGATCCCCACGTGCTCCCAGAAAGACCCACCGGACGCATCGAAACCAGGATGAATCCGACGGATCTTAACCCGGACGTCGCCCGATGCGACGCCCGGCCATCCTCTGTCCGTAACGGTCCGCATCTACCACACTGGCACTGACGGGCCATCGGGGCAGAGGTGGAGGGCGCACGGAGTAGACCCGGGAGGAGCCATGTCCCCGACCCAAGCCCTCCAGTCGGAGAGCGCTGGAATCAACCTTAGTGGCGGATCCCTCGGCCTGGTCGCCGGTGTGGCGATCGTCGCAGCCCTCGCGCTTGTCGTGGCCGGCTACCTGGCACGTGAGGTGCTGGCCGCGGATCCCGGCACCGCTCGGATGGTGGAAGTGGGCCGCGCGGTGCAGGAGGGTGCCGCCGCCTACCTGAGACGGCAGTTCCGAACGTTGGCCGGGTTTGTCGTCGTCATACCGTTCGTGCTGCTGGTTCTCCCGGCGGAAGACACCGGCGCCCGCGTCGGGCGGTCGGTCTTCTTTGTCGTCGGAGCGCTCTTCTCGGCGCTCGTCGGATTCGTCGGGATGTGGCTCGCGACTCGAGCGAACACCCGCACGGCCGCGGCTGCCATGACGCAGGGCGAGCGCGCTGCCGTCCGCATCGCGTTTCGAACCGGCGGTGTCGTCGGAATGTTCACGGTCGGCCTTGGCCTTCTCGGCGCGGCTGTGGTCGTGCTTGCCTTCCGGGACACCGCACCGCAGGTCCTGGAGGGATTCGGATTCGGCGCGGCCCTGCTGGCGATGTTCATGCGCGTCGGCGGCGGCATCTTCACCAAGGCGGCGGATGTCGGGGCGGACCTGGTCGGCAAGGTCGAGCAGGGGATCCCGGAGGACGACCCGCGTAATGCCGCGACGATCGCCGACAACGTCGGTGACAACGTCGGCGACTGCGCCGGGATGGCGGCCGACCTCTTCGAGTCCTACGCCGTCACCCTCGTCGCGGCGCTCATCCTCGGGATCAGCGCGTTCGGCGAGCGCGGGCTCGTCTTCCCGCTACTGATTCCAGCGGTCGGGGTCGTCACGGCCGTGATCGGGATCTTCGCGGTGTCGCCGCGTCCCGGCGACCGGACGGGGATGTCGGCGATCAACCGGGGCTTCTTCGTCTCCGCGGTGGTCTCGGCGATCGGCGTGGTGATCGTCTCGTGGCTGTATCTCCCGACGAGCTTCGATGGTTTCCCCGCAATGGCGGACAGCACCCAGTCGGGCAACCCCCGGGTGATCGCGATCAGCGCGGTGCTCATCGGTGTCGCGCTCGCCGCCGCCATCCAGGTGCTGACCGGCTACTTCACCGAGACCTCACGGCGGCCCGTGCAGGACATCGCCCGGGCCTCCAACACCGGGCCCGCCACGAACATCCTCGCCGGCATCGGCGTCGGCCTGGAGTCAGCCGTCTACTCGGCACTGCTGATCGCCGCAGCGGTCTTCGGCGCCTACCTGCTCGGCTCGGGCAGCGTGACGATCGCACTGTTCGCGGTGGCGCTGGCCGGCACCGGCCTGCTGACCACGGTCGGCGTGATCGTCTCGATGGACACCTTCGGCCCGGTGAGCGACAACGCCCAGGGCATCGCCGAGATGTCCGGCGAGATGGACGAGGCCGGCGGGGCGATCCTCACCTCCCTCGACGCCGTCGGCAACACCACGAAGGCCATCACGAAGGGCATCGCGATCGCGACCGCGGTCCTGGCCGCGACGGCGTTGTTCGGCTCGTTCACGGACACTGTGACCACCGCGCTGGGGGGCGCCCGCGGCCCCCCCCCCGCCCCCCGCGGCGGTGAACACCTCGTTCCACAGCCGCGCCTCGAGGTGGCTCTCCATCTTGGGCAGGTAGAAGTACGGCGCGC
>NZ_JALKFU020000277.1 GCF_023242965.2 Frankia sp. AgKG'84/4 | reverse complement strand
CCGGTCCACCAGGACTGCCAGGGCGCGAGGGTGTCGTTGGTGACCAGACCGGCCCAGACGAGATCCCACAGCGCGGCGCTCAGCGCGGCGTCGTCGAGGGAGCCGGCGCGGTCCGACAGGGCCCGGAAGAACAACGCCGCCCCGTCGGCGAGCGCGTCGAGGATCGCTGCGTGCGTCGGCCCCACGGCCGCGTCCAGCTCGGCGGGCGGCAGCAGCAGGCCCGCGGCGTCGGCGGTGACCAGGGTGAGCCAGCCATCCCCGCCGGGCAGCCCGCCGGCGCCCGCCCAGTGCACCTCCCCGGCCGAGCACAGCTCGTCGAGCTGGCCGGGAGAGTAGTCGCTGATCCGCGCCGGCAGCACGAGTGACTCCCAGGCGCTGGCCGGTATAAGGGCGCCCTGGAGCTGCTCGACCACCCGAAGGACGCCGTCGACGCCGCGGGCGCGCCCGCCGCCCACCCCCTGCCAGGCCGGCAGGAACGCGCCGAGCGCCTGGGTCGGGGTGGGCTCGATCTCCCGGCGCAACGCCGCGAGGCTGCGCCGACGCAGCATGCGCAGCACCTCGGCGTCACACCACTGCACGCCGGCCCGGTCCGGGTGCAGCTCACCGCGAACCAGCCGGCCGCTGGCGGTCAGTGCCGCAAGAACGGTCTCCACGACCGCGACTGCGAGCCCGAGCCGGCGGGCCGGCTCCTGCGCGTCGAACGGACCGTGGGTGCGGGCGAACCGTGAGATGAGGTCGCCGAGAGGATCGCGCACCGGTTCGGTGAAGGCATCGGGCACGCCGACGGGCAGGGGGACGCCCAGCGCGTCGCGCAGCCGCCCGGCGTCCTCGATGGGCACCCAGCGCTCCTCCCCGGCTATCCGTACCCGGATGATTCGCCGGTCGTGCTCGAGATCCGCCAGCCACTGCGGGGTCGCGCCGCGGGCGAGCGCCTCCTCGGTGGTCAGGTCGCCGACGACGCGCAGCAGGTCGGCGACCCCCTCCGCGTCGCGGGCCCGGCGCTGCGGCGCCAGCCGGGTCAGCTCCGCGGCGACCTGGGCGAGCGAGGCCGGGTCGATGAGCTCCCGCAGGTCGGCCTCGCCGAGCAGCTCGGCGAGCAGGGAGCTGTCCAGCGAGAGGACCTGGGCCCGTCGCTCGGCGAGCGGGGCATCCCCCTCGTACATGAACGCGGCCACATAGCCGAACAGCAGCGCGGCGGCGAAGGGAGACGGCGAGGAGGTCTCCACCTCCACCACCCGCAGCGAGCGGGAGGCCACCTCGCGCATCAGGCCGACCAACGACGGGGTGTCGAACACGTCCTGCAGGCACTCCCGCATCGTCTCGAGCACGATCGGGAAGTCGGTGAACTCCGCGGCCACCGACAGTAGCTGCGAGCTGCGCTGACGCTGCTGCCACAGGGGCGTGCGCCGTCCGGGCGTGCGCCGCGGCAGCAGCAGCGCGCGCCCCGCGCACTCGCGGAACCGGCTGGCGAACAGGGCACTGCCGCCGATCTCGGCGCGCACGATCGCGTCGATCTCGTCCGGGTCGAACACGGCCAGCTCGGCGCCCGGCACACGTGCCGCGTCCGGGATCCGGGCGACAATCCCGTCGTCGGTGTGCATGACCTGGACCTCGGTGCCGTACTGCGCGCGCAGGCGGGCCCCGAGCGCGAGCGCCCACGGCGCGTTCACCGGCGCCCCGAACGGCGAGTGCACCGCGAGCCGCCAGTCGCCGAGCTCGTCGCGGAACCGTTCGACCACGAGGGTGCGGTCATCACTGAGGTGGCCGGCGGCCGCGCGCTGCTCGTCGAGGTACCGCAGCAGGTTCGCGGTCGCCCACTCGTCGAGGCCGGCGGCGCGGACCCGCTCGGTCGCGGCCGGGCCGGGCAGCCGGCCGAGTTCGCGCAGGAACGCCCCGAGCGCACGGCCGAGCTCAGCCGGCCGACCAGGCGCGTCGCCATGCCAGAACGGCAGCCGGCCCGGGCGCCCCGGCGCCGGGGTGACGAGCACCCGATCGGCCGTGATCTCCTCGATCCGCCAGCTCGAGGAGCCGAGCAGGACGACGTCGCCGACCCGCGACTCGTAGACCATCTCCTCGTCGAGCTCACCGACTCTGCTGGCCTTCTCACCGACGAGGAACACGCCGAACATCCCGCGGTCGGGAATCGTCCCGCCGCTGGTCACCGCGAGGCGTTGCGCGCCGGGACGGCCGCGCAGCGTGCCGGTGTCACGATCCCAGGTGATGCGCGGACGCAGCTCGGCGAAGTCGTCGGACGGGTAGCGACCGGCCAGCATGTCGAGCACGGCCTCCAGCACCGAGGACGGCAGCGAGGCGAAGGTGGCCGTGCGGCGCACCAGCACGCCGAGGTCCGCGACGGACCAGTCGTCCATCGCGGTCATCGCGACGATCTGCTGGGCGAGCACATCGAGGGGATTGCGCGGCAGTCGCAGCGACTCGATCTCCCCGGCCCGCATCCGTTCCGCGACGACAGTGCATTCGAGCAGGTCACCCCGATGCCGAGGGAGGACCACGCCCATGCTGCTGGCGCCCACCTGGTGGCCGGCGCGGCCCACCCGCTGCATGCCGGCGGCGACGCTCGGCGGCGAGCCGATCTGCACCACCAGGTCGACGGCGCCCATGTCGATGCCGAGCTCCAGGCTCGACGTCGCGACGACCGCCGGCAGCCGGCCGGCCTTGAGGTCCTCCTCGATGAGCTGGCGCTGCTCGCGGCTCACACTGCCGTGGTGGGCCCGCGCCACCTCCGGCCACGCCGGGTCGACCCGGCCCTCACCGGCGGGCCCCATCATCGCCGCCGGCGCGATCTGGGTCGCCCCGGCTCCGTGCGGCCACCGGTCCAGGGGCGGACGACGAGCCGGGCCATCCCCCCCATCGGCGCCCTGGGCGGCGGACTCGGCCTGCTCCGCCGCCACGGCCAGCCGGTCGGCGTGCAGCTCGTTCAGCCGGGCGCAAAGCCGCTCCGCCAGCCGTCGGGAGTTGGCGAACACGATGGTCGACGAGTGCGCGAGCACCAGGTCGAGCACCCGCTCCTCGACCGCGGGCCAGATGGAGGCCCGGGGCGGTGCGGCGGCGGCCGAGCCGTCGGCGCCGGCGTCGGGGACCGGCTCGCCGAGACTCGCCATGTCCTCGACCGGCACCACGACCTGGAGCTCGAGCGTTTTGGTCGACGGCGGGCGGACGACCGTGACCGGAGCCGGGCCGCCGAGGAACCGGGCGACCTCATCGATCGGTCGCACCGTGGCGGACAGCCCGATCCGCTGCGCGGGCCGCTCGAGCAGCGCGTCGAGGCGCTCCAGGCTGACCGCCAGGTGCGCACCCCGCTTCGTGCCGGCGACGGCGTGCACCTCGTCGAGAATCACCGTCTCCACGCCGCGCAGCGCCTCCCGCGTCGCGCTGGTGAGCAGCAGAAACAGGGACTCCGGCGTGGTGATGAGGACATCGGTCGGGGCCGCGGCGAAGCTGCGCCGCGCGGCGGCCGGGGTGTCGCCGGAACGGATGCTGACGGTGACGTCGGGCAGCGGGAGGCCGAAGCGCTGCGCTGCCGCCCGCATGCCCGCCAGCGGAGCCCGCAGGTTGCGCTCCACGTCGACGGCGAGCGCCTTGAGGGGGCTGACGTAAAGCACCCGGCAGCGGCGGGTGCGCTCGGCCGGGCGCGGCGCGCGGGCCAGCGCGTCCAGCGACCACAGGAAGGCCGCGAGGGTCTTGCCCGAACCTGTCGGGGCGACGACGAGGGCGTTTCCCCCAGCTCGGATGGCCTCCCACGCGCCCCGCTGGGCCGGTGTGGGGGCGGCGAAGGCGGCACCGAACCACTCCCGCGTCGGCGCGGAGAACGACGAGAGCGGTTCCTGCGGGTCGTGCGGGCTGTCCGGGCTCACGTCCTCCAGTCTGCGTCGCGCCACCGACAGGATTCTGCGGCCGGTCTCGGCCGGTCTCGTGGCGGCCTGGTCAGGCGGCCGTCGCTGGCTGCCGTCCGGGCGTTCCGGCGCCGCGATCCCTCGAGGCGGCGGGTGGCCGGCGGCGCACGCGGGGACGGATGTGGTTGACCGGTCCGGTTCGGGCCGGTGCACACTGGCGGGGTGCGGTTGACCGAGTTCTGGGCGAAGATGAATGACCGGTTCGGCTCCGCCTACGCGGAGTCGTTCGCACACGATCATGTTCTTGCGCCGCTCGGTGGGGTGACGGTCGAGGCGGCGCTGGCCCGCGGGGACGACGCGAAGGTCGTCTGGCGGGCGGTGTGCGAGGAGTTCGACGTGCCGGCGCGGGAGCGCTGAGGGCCCCCGCCCGGCGTGTCGCTCGCCGGTCGAACGCTTGTTCGGCTAGAGTTATCCCCATGATGCTCCTTGTCCACAGCGTCCGCGTCGCGGCCGTCCACAGACTGGCCCCGGCTCTCGAAACTGTCAGACCCCCGGCCTAACGTCATCTCCGTGGCCAAGAATCGACGACCTCAGCATGGAGTGACCTCAATGGCGGCAGGGCTCGACCGCGAGAAGGCGTTGGAAAACGCGCTCGCCCAGATCGACAAGGCGTTCGGCAAGGGTTCCGTCATGCGGCTGGGAGACGACACCCGGCCCCCGATTCAGGCCATCCCCACGGGTTCGATCGCGCTGGATGTCGCGCTCGGTATCGGCGGGCTTCCGCGCGGCCGCATCATCGAGGTGTACGGCCCGGAGTCCTCCGGTAAGACGACTGTCGCGTTGCACGCGGTGGCCAACGCGCAGGCGCTCGGGGGGATCGCGGCGTTCATCGACGCCGAGCACGCCCTCGACCCGGACTACGCCGGGAAGCTCGGTGTGGACACCGACAGCCTGCTGGTCTCCCAGCCGGACACGGGTGAGCAGGCGCTGGAGATCGCGGACATGCTCGTGCGGTCCGGTGCGCTGGACATCATCGTCATCGACTCGGTGGCCGCGCTCGTGCCGCGGGCCGAGATCGAGGGTGAGATGGGCGACAGCCACGTCGGCCTCCAGGCCCGGCTGATGTCGCAGGCGCTGCGCAAGATGACGGGCGCGCTGGCGAACTCCAGCACGACCGCCATCTTCATCAACCAGCTCCGCGAGAAGATTGGCGTCATGTTCGGCTCGCCGGAGACGACGACCGGTGGAAAGGCGCTGAAATTCTACGCCTCGGTGCGGCTCGACGTGCGCCGCATTGAGACGCTGAAGGACGGCACGGAGGCTGTGGGTAACCGCACCCGAGTCAAGGTGGTGAAGAACAAGGTGGCTCCGCCGTTCCGGACCGCCGAATTCGACATCGTCTACGGCGGGGGTATCAGCCGCGAGGGTTCTCTGATCGACATGGGCGTCGAGCACGGCATCATTCGCAAGTCCGGTGCCTGGTACACCTACGACGGAGATCAGCTCGGCCAGGGTAAGGAAAACGCCCGGTCGTTCCTTCGGGACAATCCCGACCTGGCCAACGAGATCGAGAAGAAGATCAAGGAAAAGCTTGGCATCCTGCCCACCCTCGACGCCGAAGTCGAGGCGCCGGTCCCGGTCGACCTGTAGCCGATGCCGGCCGGTCGGCGCGATGCCGAACGCCGACCGACCACCGGTTCCGAGGCCGCCGACCATGCCGGCCGGCCGGCCGATCCGGTGGCGGTCGCGCGGGAGATCTGCCTGAACCAACTGGCAGCGCGGGCGCGTAGTCGCGCGGAGCTCGCCGCGACACTGCGTCGCCGCGGTGTGTCCGAGGACGTCGCGGAAGCCGTCCTTGATCGCTTGACTGCTGTCGGGCTGGTCGACGACGGTGCCTTCGCCGCGGCCTACATCAGCTCCGCCCGGGAGCGGCGCGGGCTCGGACGCCAGGCGCTGGCGGTGGAGCTGCGTCGGCGGGGGATCGAGCCGGACATCGTCGACGCGGCCACCGAGGTCATCGACGAGGCCGACGAGGAGGAGATCGCTCGCGATCTTGTTCGGCGCCGGCTGGCCTCCATGGATCGGCTGCCGGAGCAGGTCCGCATCCGTCGCCTGGTCGCCATGCTGATGCGGCGGGGTTACTCGGGAGGCCTGGCGGCCCGGGTCGTGCGCGAGCAGGTCACTCCCGACGATCATGAGAGCGAGGTGGAGGAAGCGTCGTCGGAGTGGGACTAGTCCGCGTGGCCGCGTCGCCTGGATTGCGGCGTCGCTGTCAATGTGATGAATTCCTTGACCCGGGAATGTGCGGCGAACTACTCTTTCGGAAAGGTGACAGGATCCTGCGGTGACGCGGTCATGGTGACGCGGTACAGATAGCTCGCTCAACTTCACACGCAGGTAGCCGCCCCGCGGATGCCCAGTTCGGTGTGCCCGATGCCCGTTCGCCAATGATGGCCAGGTCACGGTGTGTCGCTGGCGCCGTAATGTGACTCTGGGATCTCCGCGGCTGTGATCGTGCCTGGTCGTGGGTCCTTCGCCGCTCCGGTCCAGCTCGCTTCGGCGGGCCTGACGACAGCAAGGGGAGCAGCGATGGAGGGCGTGTTAGTCATCCTCCTGTCCCTGGTGCTCGTCGTCCTGGTCGGCCTCGTCGCCGCGGTGGCCTGGCTGATGCGGTCGGACGGGCGTCCACCCGTGCAGGTTCGGGATGCGTCGGCTCGCCGCCGCGCCCGCGCCGTCCTCCCCCTAGCACCGTCCGAGGTTGACGACCTTCTGCGCGACGACTCCGCGTTGGACGACGGCGAGCCCACGGTCCGGGTGCTTCCGCCCGGGGCAGCCGCGATGTCGGAGGCGGACGGGCCCGTCGCGACCCGGCCCACCGGCCCGCCTCCGACCGGTCAGGGTGCGGAGTCTGCGGTGGCTGGCGGCGCCACGACCGAGCCCGAGG